>JBPCWY010000102.1:0-2958 GCA_051009035.1 Gammaproteobacteria bacterium | reverse complement strand
ATCGGCGCGCCGCCGCCCGATGCGCCTTATTATGTTTTGGACGCGGGGGCGGGCGAGGGCACCGTGATTTCCACTTTTCTTACCGCGCTGCATAAAAAAATTCCGCGCGCGCCGGTCGCCGTTGCGGCGAAAGAAATTAGCATTGACGATATTTGCATTTTGCTCGGCTATTTGCCCGACCGCTTTGCCGAGCATAAATTGCTGGCGTTTCATATTACCAACCTCTCCTACCGCGAAATGGCGGCGCCCGAAAAGGCGAAGTTTTTGCATGTTAAGAAAGAATTGCGCGGCGATACTTCGCATGATTTCGGGTTGCAGTTGATGAATATGGCGGGGTTTGTCAAAAAACACTGGGCGCTGGAAGCGGCGGAGGCGGGCGGCGTTTTGCGCCCGCGCCGCAAAATCGTCCTCTCCATTTACCGCAAGGACCAAAAAACGGCGCTGGCGAAAATTTTGCCGCCGCATGCCCCGCCGCTGCCGCGGGAGTTTGATTTTGTCATCGCTTCGCATCCGATGCGTTTGCGCCGCCCGCCCGCCGAAACGGCGGCGTTAGTTGTCGCGCCGCTTTTGCAGATGGTGCGGGCGGGCGGCAAAATGATTTTGTCTTACGCATCGGGGCGCGATTTTAGCCGCGCATTGCTGCGTTTTTTGTATCCCAAAACTACGCCTTACCAATACGCCGCGCCGGGGTTTTTGTTGCGCGCGTTAACAAAAATTCCGTCTTGCGCGGCGGTGGCGCGGGCGGCGCGCGTGTCGTCTTTTCGCTACGGGTTTATCAATTTGTATTTGGGGCGCAAAAATTTTTCGCTCGGCAATATTCTTTCGCTGTGGAAGGCGGTTGCATATGTCGGGCAAATTAGCGAAACGGAGCAGCGGGCGGCGGGCGGCTTGGATTTGCCGCGCCGGATGCGCGAAAAACTGGCGGCGGTCAAAGACATGAGTTTCGCCAATTATGCGGTGCATTTTCGCAAACCCCGCGCGCGCAAAAAACGCGCCTGAATGCGGGTCCGGCGGCGGTTTTTTTTCCGGCGGCGCAAAACGCGGCGGCGGGGGGATTTTGCGGCGCGGCGTTTTTGGGGTATAATGGCGCTTTTACCACCCGCGAAAAATCCCATGAAAAAAAACACCCATCCCGAATACCGCTATATTGAAGCGACATGCTCCTGCGGCAACAAGCTGCAAGTCGGCACGACCTGCCGCCAAGAGCGCCTGCAACTGGATATTTGCGCCAACTGCCATCCGTTTTATACCGGCAAACAAAAGCTGGTGGATACTTCCGGGCGGGTGGAGCAGTTTCGCCGCCGCTACGGCGGCGGTTGATTTGCCGGCGGGATGACCGGTTTCGGCGGGCGGGCTTTTGGCGAGCCGCCGCAAACCGCCGAGAGACGCCCGCCTCCGCTTGCGCCTCATAAATTTTTCCTGTTTGCGCTTGTCGCCGCGCTGTGGATTGGCGCGGGATTATTCGGGCGCGACCCGTGGAAACCGCAGGAAACGGAATTTACCGTCCTAATCGCCGCCCAAACCGGCGCCATTTCCCCGCCCGAAACCGCGCTTCCGCTGCGCCCGCCTTCCATTTATTTAACGCTGGCGGAATGGTCGGCGCGGATTTTTGCGCCGTTGCTGCCGTTGCACGAAGGGGCGCGGATGATTAATGCGCTGTTGTTTGCCGCCGGTTTTTTATTTATCGGGCTTGCCGCCGGGGGCGGGGCGCGGCGCGGTTGGATGGCGGTATTTTTGACGATGGGGATGGCGGGGTTGGCGGTGCGCGCGCATTTGTTAAATTTAGCCGCGCCCGCGTTTTTTGGCGCGGCGGCGCTCTTGCTGGGCGCGCAATTATTGCGGCGCAACGCGCTGGGCGGCGGCGTTTTGGCGGGCGGTTCGGCGGCGTTTTTATTCGCCGCGGCTTCGCCTTCGGTCGCCGTTTTTGCCGCGGGGGGCGTTTTGCTTGTGTTGGGGCGGGCGGAATGGCGGCGTCCTTCGGTATATGCCGGGCTTGCCGCGGCGGCGGTATTTTTTGCGCCGTTGGCGTTGTTGTCGCCGTTTGCAAAACAGGCGGCGGAATCGTTAATTCCCAAAACCGATTGGACGGTTGCGGCGGATTTGGCGCGCCTTGCGGCGTGGTCGCTTTTTCCGGCGTTGCCGATTGCGGCGGTAGCGTTGTGGAAACGGGGGGCGGCGGATGCGGAATTATTTTTGTGTTTGGCGATGGCAGGAGCGGGGGCGGCGCATTTTGCCGCATTTGGCGGGCGCGAGGAAGATTTGTTTTGGCTAATGCCGCCGCTGGCGGTTTTTGCGGCGCGCGGATTGGAAAAATTGCCGGACGACTACGCCGCGATTTTGGACTGGTTTGCGGTAATTGTAGCGGGCGCATGCTGCGTTGGCGGGCTTTGGGCGGCGTGGTTTTTGGCGCAAAGCGGCGCGGAATGGGAAAGTTTAGCGCAATGGCGGGAGCGTTTTCCGCTGCTCAAAACGCCGCACACGGCGGGTTGGAAAATCGCGGCGGCGGGTTTAATCACGGCGTTGTGGGCGGGATTGGCGGCGAATATGGGGCGTTCAAACGAGCGCGCGGTTTTAAATTGGAGCGCGGGCGTAACCGTGATTTGGTGCGTTTTTAATTTATTATGGGTTCCGGCGGTAGATTCCGGAAAATCCTACCGCCCAATGGCGGCGGCGGTAATTTCACACAGCGGCGAAGAATGCGTGCAAGCGGGAGCGGGGACGGCGGAAGCGGCGGGGCAGTTATATTATTTCGGCGCAAAAAGCGGCGAAAACTGCAAATGGATTTTCCAAAACGCGGAGCAAGACGCGCCCGCAGATTCCCGCCAAATATGGCAAGGCGGCCGCTACGACCGCAAAAACTACATTTTATACAAAAGAATAAACGGCGGGGAATAACCGCCCCCGCCAAAGCGGCGGGGTTAATTATTTCCAATCGGTAATTTTTTCCAAATGCGAAAG
>JBPCWY010000101.1:0-2735 GCA_051009035.1 Gammaproteobacteria bacterium | reverse complement strand
AAAATGCACCGCGCCGCACACCATCCCGCCCGTCAAGCAAACGCCGCACCCGCCGCGCGAAATGCCACTGCGGCAAGGCCACCGCACAAGTCCCAGCCAAAACAGCCAACACGGCGAAGCCAACCGTGCCGTCGAAACCGACCGCGCCGCCGAAACCGACCACACCAGCGAAACCGGTCATGCCGACAAAGCCGGCCGCCGCCAGCGCGATTAAAATTCCGCCGCCGGCTTGCGCAACGGCAATCATCCGCAACTCATCCGAAGCACTCAAAACGCGGCGCATTTTAACACACCCCATCTTCACACCCCATCTTCGTCCAACGAATACGGCAAACGACAAACGCTCAACGCCGCTTCGCCATCAACGCGAAAATCACGGGCGTCCAAACGAACCCCGGCAAGCGCGATATATCCCCCGCCATCACGGGATGCGGCGAGAACAATATTGCCGGCCGGCTGATTATCGCCATCAACAAGCGGTGAACCGTCGACAGGCGGCGCATCGTCGGTGGAGACGACGACCAACATCCGCCGCTTGACTTTGCCGCGATAGCGCAAGCGGGCGATAATTTCTTGGCCGACATAGCATCCTTTGCGAAAATTAATCCCGCCGATGCAATCGTAATTAACCGTCTGTGGAATAAACATCTCGCGGGTCGCCGCCGTCACCCAGGCGATTCCGCCGGCAATCTGCGCCCGCCGCCAAGCCGCCGAATCGCCGTCATCCCCAAACCGCGCCGCCGCTTGTTTAATCCCGTCCTCGCCGTCGGCAAAAACCAAAAAATGCGGACAAGCAATCGCCGCCGCAACTTTCGCCTGCGAAATCTTAGTGATTGATTCAAAACGCTCAACGGCGTTTTCAGCGGCCGGATTCCAATCCTCGCCAAAGACGGCGAACACCGCGCCGGCGGCCGGCGCAATCGAAACCTTGGCGCGCAGCACAAACATCCGCAGACGCTGAGCGACCGAATCGGCAAGGTCGGCGGCGGTCAGAGCGACGATGGAATCCTCGCTTTCGCGCCACACCAGCATCCCGCAAATCATCCGTCCTTTCGGCGAACAATAGGCGGCATAATCCCAGCGCTTGCCGTCCAAGGCGTTGATGTCGGCGGAGAGTTGGCCTTGCAAAAACGAGGCGGCGTCGGCGCCGCAAAAGCGCAATGCGGCCAACTCGCTAAGCCGCCGCCCGCCGGGGGCGACGACAACAGGCGGCGGCGAATCTTGTAACATTATTCCGGCAAAAATGTTATTCCGACAACAAGACGGCGGATTGTATCAATTGCGCGCATCGCGGCGACTCGCCGCCTTGTTTATATTCGGCGGCGCCATGGCAATCGGCGGCGCGCTTTTACTGCCGGGATCGTCGCTGTTGCGGGCTTTACTGATTGCGGCGATTATCGCCCGCATCGCGGCGGCGGTTTGGCGGCATGCCTGGCGGCGCGGACGACTCGCCGTTTGCGGGATTCGCTTTGACGGCGAAGATGAAATCGCCCTGCTTGACAACGGCGGCGGCGAATCCGGCGGCGTCTTGCGCGCCGCTTTCGTATCCCCGCCGCTGACCGTCTTGCGAATCGCGCCGCAAAACGGAGCCGGCGTTTTGCGCCGTTTGTTCGGTCGGGCGGTGGTTTTAATGCCGGATTGTTTCGCCTCGCCCGACGCCTACCGCCGCTTGCGAGTGCGCCTCAACACCGCGCCGATTGGCGGCAAAACCGACGACGACCGACGATAAAACCGCGCGTCACCCGCCGCGCCGCTACTATTGGGAGCGCCGTCCGCCGTATTGGTAGATGAGCGTATAAACCTCTTGTTGGCGGGCGGCGAAGGCGTGGTCGGCGGCGGTTTTGCCGTCGTCGTCGGTTTGATTCGGATCTTCGCCGTCTTCCAGCAGCCCGCGCATATCGGCGAGATTGCCGGCTTTCGCCGCGCCGAGCAGCGGCCACTTGTCGGCGTATTCCGCCTCCCGCTGCAAGGCGCGAAGTTTCTCGGCGACGGCGGGATTTTTATAGCGCCACGCCGTCGCCAAATCCAGCGGCGTTTTGCCGTCTTTGTCTTTCGCCAGCACATCCGCGCCATTTGCAAGAAGCGCGTCCAGCACGGCAAGGTTGCCGTTATAAGCGGCCGCGTCATGCAGCGGCATATCACCGACGATGTTTTTCGCCGCCACATCGGCGCCCAGAGAAATGAGCGCTTCTACAACGGCGGGGTTTCTATTGCGCCGCGCCGCGTCATGCAGCGGCGTGTCGCCGCCGAGGTCTTTCGCGCCCACATCGGCGCCCTTGGCGATAAGCATTTCAAGCGCCGCAGGATCCTCACTGCCGCCGGCCGCATAGTGCAGCGGTGTGCCGCCCACCGCGTTTTTCGCCGTCACATCGGCGCCGCGGGCAATCAGCGCGGCGATGACGGCGGGATTGCCGTTATGCGCCGCCGCCCGGTGCAGGGGGGTATCGCCGTCTTTGTCTTTCGCCCACACATCGCCGCCGCCGCCGGCGATTAGCGCGTCTACGACCGCCGGGTTGCGGTTATGCCAAGCCGCATAGTGCAGCGGCGTATCGCCGTCTTTGTCAATCGCCCGCGCATTAGCGCCGGCATGGAGCAGCGCATCGACCACCTTGCCGTTATAAGCGGCGGCGTAGTGCAGCGGTGTGGCGCCGTCTCTATCCGCCGCCCGCACATCGCAGCCGGCGGCGGTTAGCACCTCCACGACTTCGGGATGATCGTTACAATGCGCCGCAAAA
>JBPCWY010000100.1:0-5770 GCA_051009035.1 Gammaproteobacteria bacterium | reverse complement strand
GACGATAACGATGACTCCGCCGCCTACGATGACAACTCCGCCTACGGAGGAGTATAAGCGTAATCGGGCGTTGGATTATATTAATCCGCGTTATGCCTACGAGCAGAAACATTCTGGAAAAGGGGTTACGATTGCCATTATTGAAAGTGCTGCTGGAGAAAATTGTTTTTTAACAACGCATGAAGATTTGGCGGAAAATATTCTAACAATGACTCTTATTTATGAACAGCCAACAGCATTAATCCGCCGATTTGAATGTAAAGATGATTATCATGCGACGCAGGTTGCCGGAGTTGCGGCGGCAAGCCGCAACGACAAAGGAGCGCATGGCGTTGCGCCGGAGGCAAAAATTTTGCCGTTGATTCTTCATGCTAATTATGAAATAACAATAAACCGGCATATCAATATTACGACGGAAACTAATTACGGATTTAAGGAAGCATATAACCGCGGTATTAAGATTATGAATTTTAGTTTGGGAGGATTAAATACTGTCTCTATGCCCAACGGATTGGATTTATCCGCAGCGTTAAATCATGCCAACGTAACAGTAGATGCATTAGGGGATTTTTCCGCAATTGAAGACGAAGATGTTGTAATGGTTTGGGGCGCGGGTAATGGGGGATTTAATGGAGTGCGCCGCACGGATGCGAGAATACAATCCGCCCATGCCGGTTATTATCCTTTGGTAAATCCAAAATTGAAGGATAATATGTTGGTTGCAGTCGGGGTTGTCCCCGATGATAACGATTCGTATAGAATTGCAAATCGTTCCAACGGATGCGGAGATGCGGAAGAATGGTGCTTATCCGCTCCGTGGGCGCATTTTGCCGTCCCGTCAGGACCGGCGAATAATCGTTATACTGCTGATGGCGGCACATCGTTTTCTGCGCCTTATATCAGCGGCGCATTGGCATTATTTAAAAGCGCCGCCCCCGCCATACCCATGACGGTAATTCGTGCAATTCTATTAACAACGGCAACGCCTCTTGGCAGTAGAATTACGACGGGAATGCCTGATGAGTTATACGGCTGGGGAATGGTAAATGTATCGGCGGGAATAAAACATATTGAAGGTTTGGAAACGGCAGAGACGGGAAATTTGCCGGGGGTTAATTTGCAAGCGTTTCGGTCGGGTTTGCCGGACGGCTTCCGCCACTTGTCGGCGGAGATGAAAAATATATCCGTTGCGGTAGCGGTAACCGAAAACTCGTTTGTCAATATCCCGCTGTCGGATTTATTGCCGCAAAGCGCAAACTCCGCGCCCGCAATAGGCGGTGCGGCGGGGGAAATGGCGGCGGCGGGAGCGGAAGAAAAATGGCGCCCGGGTTTTGCCGCCTTCGCGGATTCATCGCGCGGGGCGTATAAATTAAGTTGGACCGGCGGAGCGGGCAAAACGCAAATCGGCGGAGAATTATTACATTATGCGGAAGACGAAACATTTACCGGCATGGGCGCATTAGGCGGCGCAAGCGGCAAACAAAGCGGCGGAAAGATTAGAATGAAGCGCGGATTATTCGGAGGATTATCGGCATTCGGCGAATACGAATACGCGGAAATCAAAGCGAAAGCGGAGAGCGGCGGCTTATTATCGGACATAAGAGGGGCGGAGATGGAAGGGTGGTCGGCGGGAATGGAGTTTGCGGACATGTGGCGGAAAGGCGGGCGGTTGATATTGTCGGCAAAGCAGGCAAAAGGATTAAGCGGAGGCGAAATGATAATCCGCCGTCCGCTGGCGGAAGGCGAGTTTTACGACGCATTCTTAGGCGAGTCGGAGCAGCGAATAGTGGAGCGGGAGTCATCGTTGCGCTTACGGTCGGAAAAGCCGTTGATATGGACGGCGGGATACGCGATGGAGACGGAAACAGGCGGCTGGTCGGCGGCGGCGGAATACGCAAAAGGCAACACGGCACTATCCGCCCAATGGAAGATTGATTTGTAAAAGGGATTTCCCGTCCCAATCCCGTTCCGGCGCAGGCGGGATACCCAAACGCCGGACATTATATTGCAAGATCGGACCACCACCGCGGGAATAGGCGGGTAGGGCGGGGATGCTTCTGATTACTTTCCGCGGCGCGGCGAGCATGAAAATATCCGTTTCGTTTTTTAGACACAGTAAAAAATATTTTCCGAAAAAATTTTATTTTTTCAAAAACAGCTTGCATTTCTCTTTCTTATGTGGTATTATGTTTCACAAAAGGAGATTTACCCATGGAAAAAACACCATACACATCCGCCACTGATTATTTGCCGCCCAAGACATTGGACCATCAGAAAATTAGAAACATCCGCGCCGAATTGCAAACGGCGTTGCAAGAACTCTCTGTTGCCGAACATGAAAGCAGCCGTCGCATGTCCAGAAATGCGGCGGGCAAAATTAACTCGATACACAGACGTCTGACGCGCGTAAAACGCATGCTCGTTGAAGCAAAAAAACCGGGCGCGACGCAATGAGCGCGACGAAACAAACGCCGCAGGCGCCCGTCCAAGCATCCGTTTGGTATCGCGACCGGATGTGGCAATGGGGAGTTTCCAAGCACGGCGGCGACCCCGACAAAGGCGGCTTTTCGCTGCGCGGCTCATCCCGCCGGATAGAAACCGCGATGGCGGATTCCGGCAAATATGCTTTGCGGTTTTCTAATCCTTTGCCGGCAAAGAAAGATTAAATACGGGCGAAATATATTTAGCCGAATATTTGAGAGCGTTTCGTTTCTAAATGGTTTAACAGATTAAAACATACTTAATTTTACATAACCTATGTTATGCGAAGCCGTAAAATTATAATACCATATTCGCTGGAATGCTATACACTGCAACGATTAAAACACTATTTTATAACAAACATATTATACCATGAAAAAACGAAAACGCATCTCTCCATACGAGCGCCATCAACGCGCGCTCGCCGCCAAGCGCGCCGCGGTACGCGGGGCTGAAAAGAAAGCCGCCGCAATTTCCGCCGTGCAGAACGCATCCGCGGCAAGCATAAAAAAGAAAACGATCAACATGCTGTGTTACCGGACCGCGCCGCGGCTACTGGTTTTGGCCGCCGGTGATTTCCCGATGCAGTGGATGTCGCTGCTGTTGCGGACCGATTACCGGGTGAAACAAAGGTCTTACCAATTCTCTTTGCCTTGCGGTATGCAACCCTGCAAAAACGCAATGGAGTTTTCCGTGGATTCGGTCGATGTCGGCAGCGGCGGCGTCGCCAATGCGTTTTCCAACGCCGCTAAAATATCCGAATGGGGAATGCTGTCCGACTGTCCCATTTGCCCGTCATGCGCGCGCATTCTTTCCGACAAGGATGACCGCCTAGTTCCCCCGCTACTTTTTTATTTTCGGGACGTTATCGGAAAATCCAAGGAAGTCATGCAAAAAGTCCGCAGTATTATGGGCGAATTGCAAGAAAGACGCGATGGAGGCGGCGTATAACGCCCCCGCCCTTCCCCTACCCTTACTTTGACGCCAAAATGCCCGTAAGGGGCGTTTCAGCGCGTTTTTTTGCGCGGGATTTTTCAAAAACGCCGGATTACCCCGCATTCCTTCCTAATTCGGGGAAATAGCGTAAAATTTCACCAGTGAATTTCCAGTAAGCTTGCGGCGACCGCGCAAAAAAAATCCCCTGTTTGACCAGGGGATTTTTACGGAATTATGCCGCCGGGATTTACCCCGTCTCGGCGTCCGTTTCCGTCGTTGCGCTTTCGCCATCGGCGTCTTCTCCGCGCATCTCCGCTTCCGCTTCCGTTTTTGCCCTTTCGAACATCGCGCTCAAGTTCAAACGGTGCCCCGACAATAGACGATGCAACCGCCCGTCGCCGTCGGTGACAAATGTGCGCACTTGCGACCCCGCTTGGAACTCTATCGGAGAGACCATGCGGTCATAGATGCTCAACGCCAAATCCGCGGGGATTTCTATCTTCACCGATTTGGTCCGCTTCTGAAGGGTTTCTTTTGCGGCGGTTACCGCAGCATTCACGGAGCCCCGAAACCTCATTGCCGTTATCCTGCGCAATTTGTTTTCGGCCTCCTGCGCTTGCTGCGCTTCAGTCATCGCGGCGTCTTCGGCCTCGCTGACTTCTTCCGATTGCTGACGCTCCTGCATCGCGCGGCGCGCCCTACCCCGGAAACTTTCCCCGTGATAATAATCTTCATTATCACCGGCGGCGTTGTCCTCTTCTTGCCCGGGGGTATCGTTGCTGTCGGTCTCCGACTCCGCAATACCGCCGCGCTGGGCGGTTTGAATCGCGCTCATAACTACGGCGGTTGGTGTAACCTCCCCGCCGTTTTCCGACTGCTCCTGCTGGGCAAAATGTCCGGACACCTTTTTCGTGATGCCTTCCATCAGCAAGCGAAGCTCCATCGCCATGTTCGTTGTCGGCTCCCTGTCAGAGTCAAACGCCTCCGTATTGGCGACGCGCAACACGCTGAAAGATTTTCCGACCACTTCATTATGCCGTTCTATGCCCGGCGTAATGAAAATACGGCGCAACTCCACGGAGTTCCGCGACAATTTCTTGTCGTATTCCCCTATGACTTTCCGGGTTGATTCCCATTGGGCCGAAGCGTATTCTACCGTCCGTTTGGTCAGCATGTCGTAAAAACACCAACCGGCGAATAAATAATCCGCCTTCAAATACAGGCTTAGCGTTGTTTTGGCAACGGCGAGGCCTTTGTCGTTCAAATACTCCACCAAATCCTTCATCGGCGCATTTGGACTCTCGGCGAGAACTTTCGCCAGGACTTTGTTGATCCCGCGCGCGGAATCAGGGAATGTCGTCTCGCCCCGCACCATGTTTTCCCGCAGGTGCGCGGCAAGCACTACGCCTTCGTCTTTCGGGTCTTTCCGAATGATGCACAGCGCTTTCGGTTTCTCCAGCTCGCGCAAGGCGAGCAGGCGCGTTCCGCCGCCCGACAAAGTCGTATACTTTCCCTTCTCCGAAGGGTCCGGATACACTTCAATCGGCGTCGTGTTGCAACCCAGAACCCGAATCGATTCAACGATGTCGTTGTATCTCGGATTTTTTCCAGTTCTGGGGTTCAACGGATTGTTTTTGATGACTTCAAGGTCAAGCAAGACAGTTTCTCCGTCGCGGGTGGGTTTTGTTTTTTTCATGGTGTTCTCCTTGAGGTAGTGAAAAATGCCGGCATTGCCGGCGGGTTAAACCTGCGGGCGCGGCGCGCCCGAATAAAGGAGAGATTCCAAACAATGCGTCTGGCCGCTTGTGGAAGCGATGCGGACATGATACCATATTTTCGGAAAAACGAGCATATTTCGCAAATAATTAATTATAATACCATAATGCTTTTTTGCATTTTTCCGTTTTTTTTTGCAGCGGCGGCGGCAGGCGCTTTTTCTTTTCCCGATGCGTTTGCCGTCGTCGCCGCATTTGCCGCCGAAGCCGGCCTCGCCGCCGGGGTTTGCCGGCAAACAACGCCCGGCAAACAAATCGCTGCATTCCTCTTGTACCGGGCCGGGATTGCCGCCTTTTTTGCTTTGCCGGTGGATTCGCATCTTCCCGTTGTCCTTGATTTTTCCGTTAAAATCCTCGCGCTTGGCATTTGCGCCATTATCGCCACCGGCGCGGCCGCCCTTCCCTTCCGTTTTTTTTCCGGCCATGCCGCCGGGCTTCGGTTATTTTTTTCCGCAATTTTTTTGGATATTTCCCTATTCTTCTTTTTTGTCCCGTCCTTTCCCGCTTTGCTGTTCGTCCCCTATGCGTCCCCCTACTTGACGCTCGGCGGCGTTCCGCTCCTTATAATTGCATGGCAC
>JBPCWY010000099.1:0-16677 GCA_051009035.1 Gammaproteobacteria bacterium | reverse complement strand
TTTTTCTATTTCTTCCTGCCATGCCATTCCTGCGAAAGCGGGAATCCGGCGTCGTTAATTTTTGCTGTAAGGCAAAACTGGGCGAAGGCGAAAATCTAACCGCCGTAAACGACACGGGATTCCTGCTCCCCGCCTTCGCGAGGACATGCTTCGCAGGAATGACGGGGTTTTATGGAAATGGTTAAGCGGCTTGCGGTTTGCGTTAATTTCGCCGCTTGCGCCAAAAGGCGGCGGGGATGCCGCCGATATGCGTCCCAACGCTGGAGCGTAGGGACGAGAATTGAAAGCGGGGGCGGGAATTTGGGATTTGCGAATCCTAAAATTCGGTTGATGGTATTTCCCAGTGGTCGCGGCGGCAGAGGCGGCGGGACGGGCATTTTTTGCAAACTTCGGGCGCGCCGTTGGCGGGCATTGGCGCACCGGCGGCGATTTTGCGCAATGTCCGCCGCATGCGCGCGGCGATTTTGCGCGCATCGCCGAAAGTTTCGCGCGTTTTGCCGGGATGCGCCGGAAGGCAAACGCGCCACGCCGCCAGCGGTTTGCCGAGCAAAAAAGCGTATAACGGCACTTGCGGGTCTTCGCCGTTTTGCATTTCGGTTTTGGTCGGCGCGCCGCCGCTTTTGTAATCCACAACCGCCCACTGCGCGCCGTTTTGGTCGGCGCGGTCAAGCCGCCCGGAAAAACGCACGACTTTCCCGCCCAACGACAACCGCGCTTCCACGGCGTGTTCCAAAAAACGGGGCGTCCATCCTTCGGCGCGGCGCGCCGCTTCTTCGCGGACAAATTCTTCGCCGCGCAACATCCAATGTTGCAGGGCGAGTTTTGCCCCGGCGCGGGGGGCGGGCAGGGCGGCAAAAGTTTCGCGCCAATGCAAAAGCAGTTTGTCTTCGTCCGTTTCCGCGCCCGCCGTTTCTATAAATTGTTTCATGCCGCGGTGCAAAAGCCGCCCCAACGCGGAGGGATTCATGTCGTCCGCACCGTCTTCTTCGCCCAAACCCAAAATGTCCGCGGCGTAAAAATGATACGGGCATTGCATCAAATGTTTTCCCGCGGTGATGTTGATTTTTTCCGGCCATTTCCGCAAAAGCGCGGCGGGCGGGGCGGGCGGAAAAATTCCTTCGGCGGGCGGCGGCGCGGGCGGCGGGGCAATTTTGCCGATATTGATACCGTTGCGTTTTTGCGCTTCTTTCCACAATTTCCAAAACGGGCTTTCCCCGATCGGACGCCCGTCTTTGTCCGTCTCCTGCCGGACAACGGCAACGCGCGCATGGGCGGCAAGCAACCGGCAAAACTGCGCGAACTGCCGCTGTGCATGCGCGCCGCGTCCGGGTAATCCGAGCATTTGCCGCCCGCGCGCGCCCAAAAACGAATCCGGCGGCGGGGGGAGATTTCCGGCATGCGCGCCGAGTAATATTAAACCGCCAAACCGCCGCGAAGTTTTGGGCGATACAAAACAGATGCGGCTTTGCACATCTTCGCCGCCCCCCGTTTCGGCGCGCATAAATTGCGCAAGCCACGCGCGAAATTCCGCCCCGTCCAACGGCGCGCCGTCTTGCGCCGCGCGGCATAAAGACGCGCGCAAGCGGGCGGCGAGCGCGTCTTCTTTCCACGCCGCCAAGGGCGCGGCGGTATGGGCGAGCAGCCATTTAACCCATGCCGCGGGCGGCGCGTTTTTGGGCGCTTGCTGTTGCGCGGTTTGGAACGCCGCGGCGAAGGGGGCGAAATTGCTTTCGCTAAAACGGGAAAAACCGCCCCAATTTGCCGGCAATGCGCCGCTTCCGGCAAGCACGCCCCGCCATTCTTCTTCCGCCAAAACGCGGCGAAAATCATCCGCCCAAAACGGCGGCGATAACAACAAAGAAAACGCCGCCGCGGAAAAACCGCCCGCCGCTTCCGTCCATTGTCGCAACGCGCCTCCGAAAGAAAGCGTTTCCATCCGCCAGCCGCCGTCGTCTTCAATATACACGCCCGCCGCTTCGGCGACGGCGCGCAAACGCCGCGCCAGCAAGCGGTCGTATACCGCAACGCCGACGGTTTTTTCTTCGGCGGCAAAATCCAAAATCGCCGCAAACGCCGTTTTTGCCGCGCCGTCCAAAGAATCCGTTTCGGCTTCATAACATTCCTGCGGCGGCGGTGAAATATTTCCCGCCGTTTCGTGCAACGGCGCGCCGTTTTCGGAAAAATTGTCCGAAAGGACGGGTTCAAATACCGCCGCCCCGCCCGCGCAACGGCGCAAAAAATCGTCCATCCACGGACGGCGCGGTTCTTCTCCGGCGTAAATCAGCGGCGGCGCGGTGCGGGCGAAATCCGCCAAAGTTTTGCGCGCCGCGAGCATGTCTTCGCCGCATAAAATCTCCCACAGCAAAGTTAAAACATCCGCTTCCAGTTGGTATCCTTCGCCCATTTTTTTGCATAACTGCGGCAGCGATTCGGGCGGGGGCGATACCTCCGGATATTCTTCAATAAATTCTTCAAACAACGCGGCGAGGGATTCGGACAGGGACGGCAAAGACGCGGCGGAAGACGGCAACTGCTCGCGCAATAAAGCGTAAATCCGCGCGGCGAGGCGGCGGCGCGCGGCGGAAGCGCCCGGCGCGGCAAGGCGCGCCGCCGCAAGCAAATGTTCGGGCGCGGCATGCGCGGCGGCGGCAAGCAACCGCGGGAAAGAAATAATCGGCGGCAATACGCCGTCCGCGGCGGATAATTCGCGGCGCAAGGCGGCGGAGTCGTTTTCGCCGCCGGTCAATATAAACGCCGCGGAAGAATCGCGCCAGCATTGCGCCGCCGCGGCAAACGGGTTTTCGCCGCGCGCAATTTGCAATTCGTTTTTACCGTTTGAGATGCGGCAGTTTGCCATCTTTATCCGCCCATTCGTCCGCGTCCGGCGGCGCGTCTTTGCGCTCCGCAATCACCGGCCATTGTTCGCAAAGCTCGCGGTTGAGCGCGAGCATTTGTTCTTGTCCGGCGGGAACATCGTCTTCCGAAACGATGGCGTTCACCGGGCACTCCGGCACGCACAGCGAGCAATCTATGCATTCTTCCGGGTCAATCGCCAGCATATTCGGCCCCTCGTGAAAGCAGTCCACCGGACACACTTCCACGCAGTCGGTATATTTGCAATTAATGCATTTGTCCAAAACTAAGTAAGTCATAAATTTTCCTTTCCGGTCCGGTAATTTTACCAGCGTTCGTCCCCAACGCCGCCGTTTTGCGAAAAAATTTTTCGGAATTTTTTTACGGCGACGGATTAAACGGCGGAGTTAATCAATGTTTAACTTGTCTCTTTCGTTTAGGTAATCAATCGCGTTTTGCAAATAATCGCTGCCGTTTTTGAATCTGCCGAGTCCGGTGTTGCAACTGTCGCAAATAAAATCGCGTATGTTTCCGGTATGGTGGTTGTGGTCGGCGACGATTTTCGCGGTAACGCCCACAATGGAACGCTTTTGGCAAATCGGGCACTTAAACGGCGTGCCGGGCACCGGACGCCGCTTTTCCATTTGTTTCGCCTGCCCGCTCTTCGGCGCTCTTTTGTCAATATCGGTGCGGCATTTAATGCAACTCGGACGGCGCACTATGCCGTGGACATTGTTTTGGTTTCTGGCAAAGTCCTGTATCGGCAACAAACGGTGGCAAACATTGCAGATTTTGCGGGCGTATTTGTTGCCGGTTTTTAACGCGTCCACTTCTTTAACATCCGCCTCCGGCACCGACCATCTTTCGTTTCTGCCAATCAGCCAAACGGATGCCCTGCCGCCGGAGGACTGCTCCACAAGCCCCACGGAGTTTGCGGGAAAATTTCTTTCCCGTTTTTCCGTCTTGCCGTCTTCAATGATTCGCCCCCGCCCGCCAAGGCAAACAACCCATTTATTTTTTGGAGATGGCATTGCGCAATCTTTCTTTTGCTATCCGCACATACTCCGGCGATATGTCCACGCCGAGATATTGGCGGTTGTTCAGCGCCGCCATTTTGCATGTCGTGCCGCTGCCGCACATCGGGTCAAACACCAAATCCCCTTCGTTAGTCCACGACAAAATATGCTCTTTCGCCAGTTTTTCGGGGAATACCGCCGGATGTTGAAAGGCGACTTTGTCCGAAGTCGTCCCCCCAAGCCCCACCGCATAAGCCCAAATGTTGGCGCGCGTTTTTTCTTTTTTTAACTCTTTCATGTTTTTTTTGTTGACGCCGTCCGCGCCTTTGTTGTAGACGACCATTTCCATGCCGTGCCGCGCCGTCTTTTGCGTCAGGGGGTTGAATGTTTTTGGCCTGCCTTTGCTTAAGACAAACATAAATTCGTAGCAGTTGGTATACGCGTTTTTCCGCATAAACGGCGTATTCTTTTTTTGGTAAATCATGACATCGTGCATGGAAAAACCCGCCGCTTGAAAATGCAACGCCTGCCGGAAACTCGTCAGCGTCCTGCCGCCGTTGATTCGGTCTCCGACCACCCAAACGACTACCCCGCCGGGGGCGGTAATGCGGTATAACTGCGCGGCGACGCCCTCAAAATCAAATTGGTAGCCGTTGTAATTCCGCAAATCGTCGTAGGGCGGGGAGGTTACGGTTAACGGGACGGAATCCCCGCCCATGCCGCCCATAAACTTTACGCAATCGGCGGCGAAAACGCCCCGCTTTGCATGGTTTTCTTTTGCGGGCGGCGTTGCGGAAATTACGCGCAAACCATCCGGCTGTCCGCCGCATTTTTTGGCGGCGCGCCGCGCCGTTTTTTCCCGTTGCGCAGTGGACGGCGCGAGGCGGCAAAATTTAAATGTTTTGGCAATCTCTTTTTCGGGCATACCGCCATAATACCATTTTTTCCAAAAAAATTATTATCTTTGCGCCGAAATTAATTTTGGCGCATGGGTGAACGCGCATGGATAATTTTTTATATCCGCCGCGGTTTATTTTTTTGCCCACCCGCGCGGCGCGCCGCTTCAATCCATTCGCGCGCTTTTCGGTTAATTTCTTTGACGGGCAATGCGCCGTCTATCGGCGGGCCTATGCGGACGGTGATTAATCCGGCGCGTTTGAAAAACCCGTTTTTGGGCCAGTATTTTCCGCTATCTACGGCGACCGGCACCGCCGGACAATTCGCTTTGTTGGCGAGAAACGCGCCGCCTATATGATATTCGCGGCTTTCCCGCGGCTGCATGCGCGTGCCTTCCGGAAAAACCAAAACATAAAACCCGTCCGCAAGCCGCTGTTTTCCCTGCGCCACAACTTCGCGCAACGCGCGCCGCCCGTCCGCGCGGTTAATGGCAATCGGACTCATGCGCGCCAGCCCCGGTCCGAAAAACGGAATACGCAGCAATTCTTTTTTTAATACAATCGCTTGCGGCGGAAAAATCGTTTGATACGCAACCGTCTCCCACGCCGATTCGTGCCGCGACAATAAAACGCAGGGCGCGGCGGGCAAATTTTCCATGCCAATTACGCGGTGGCGAATCCCGCAAAAAACGCGCGCGGCAAAAATTAACAGGCGCGACCATTGCGAAATAATTTGATAGCGGCGGTGCGGCGGCAACGGCGAAGACAACAACGCCAGCAAGGAAAATACCGGCGTGCTAACCGCCAGCCACAACGCCAGCAGGACCGAGCCAAAAACGCGCATCAGCGGGGAGGGGGGCGCGACAGCAGCATTTCCGCCGCTTGCGGCGGCGATAATGCATGCTGCAAAACGCCGCAAACGGCGGCGAGAATCGGCGTATCCAAACCCAAATTGCGGGCGCGGCGCAATGCGCCCGCCGCCGCCGCCGCGCCTTCCGCGGTGGCTTGGGGGATTGGTTTTTGCGCGCCCAACGCCAGCCCCAAACGGCGGTTGCGCGACAAATCGGAAGTGCAAGTCAGCAGCAAATCGCCGACCCCCGCAACGCCCCGCATCGTTTCCGCCCGCCCGCCCAGTGCGGCGTTAAACGCCGCCATTTCGGACAATCCGCGGGTGATAATCGCGGCGCGCGCGTTTGCGCCGAGTTTCATGCCGTCGCTGATTCCGGCGGCGATGGCGATAATATTTTTTAACGCGCCGCAAACGCAAACGCCGGTTAAATCGTCCGAAGGATACAAACGCAACATTTTTTGGTGCAGCGTTTTTTGTAAAAAAGGAATTTGGGCGGACAAATTGGCGGCGACAACCATCGCCGCGGGCAGGCGTTTTTTAACCTCTTGGGCGAAAGTCGGACCGCTTAATGCGCCAAAACATGCGCCGGACGGCAATATTTCGGCGGCGGTTTCGCATAACAGCCGGTCGTTGGCGGCGAATCCTTTGGTCAGCCAGAGAATCGGTTTGGCGGCGGAGGCGGCGGCGCGCAATATTTCCGCAAAACCGCCGCTGCTGGCGGCGATAATAATAATGTCGCATTCGGCGGCGGCTTCCGCAATACTGCGCCGCCATTCGCCGCCCGCCGCCCGCGCTATGCGGCGGGATTTTGCCGGGTTGCGCGTCCAAAAATACGGGCGGCAACTGCCGGCGATTGCGCTTCCAAAAGCCGCCCCCCAAATGCCGCCGCCCAAAATAGCGACCCGGCAAGACATGGTAAAAAATTAAGCGGCTTCTTCCAGGGCGGTTTTTTGCGCCAAAATATCTTTGGCGTTGCGCAGGGAAATATCCGCCCAATCGTCCGCTTCGCCGGAAAATTTCTTTTGCATTACCGACTGCCCCTGCAAATCGTAAACTTTGCCGACCGCCTCGCGCACTTCGTCCGAAACCACTTTTGCCTTGGGCGGCAAATAACGGCGCGCAAAAGTCGCGCGTTCGCATTCGGTCATGCGGATGTCCTGCGCCTGAAACTGGTCGGCGGTAATGCCTTCGCGCCCGCGGTGGTGGCGCAGGACGACATAATCAATCATTTGGTGGGCGAGTTTTTCCAAACTGTCGGGGGTAAAAGAACCCAAAAACGGCGATAATTCGGGGCGGAACATTTTGACGACTTTGACGGACATCTCCTCGCCGACACCGCTTTGCGACAATTTGACCAGATGATTAATATCGCGCAACAACGCGGAAGTTTTATCCTCTTCGCTTACGCCCAGCGCGCTTTCGTCAATGGCAATGCCGCCGCCGTCCGCGCTTTTTTCGCCGGATTCTTTGCCGCCGTCCGCGTTTTCGCCGAATTCGCCGCCTTCGCCGCTTTCCGCGCCCTCCGCGATTTCTACCTGCGGCGCAACGGCGACGGGCGTTTGCAAGCCGCCGATCATGTCGCCGGAGATGGTTGTGGATTCTTCTTTACGCACATATTCCAAGGGGTTTTCCCGAAACCGGAAGATGGCGTTTAGCAGGCAAATTAACCCGATAAACATGACCAGCCCGCCCAATCCGCCCAGCGGGTAGGTTAATCCTTTTTCTGCAACATTGAGAAACGCCATTTCGGGCAATTCCCGCAGTGCGTCGCGGGTAATTCCGGCGATTGTTTGTCCAAACTGCCCCACCGGCTCGGTCGCTTGCCGCAGGTTGGCGCCGTTGCTGTATGCTTGGCCGGCCTCAACCGTCAGCCAGCCCACCGTCATCAGCGAAATACCGATGATGCCGAGGAAAATCCGCACTTGTTTTTTTGCCATTGTTGATGCTCCGTCCAAAATAGAAAATTCCGGCGCGCGCAACCGCCGCCCAAATTGCGGCGATTATACCAGCATGCGCCCCAAAAACGACTCTTGACTTTGCCCGCCCCGTTTTTTCCGCCCCTGTTTTAGCCGCATTTTTAACCGCATAAACGCCCGCCCCGTCCGATTTTCCGCCCGCATTGATTCAATTTACCGCCCGTATCGCCCAGTTTGCCGCCCAATTTACCGCCGCCGCCCGATTTTAGCCATTTTAGCCGCTTGCGGCAAGGCGCATGCGCGTTTCCATCAGCGTGTCGGGGTTTAGCGAAATTGCCGAAATGCCTTCCTCCACGAGCCAGCGGGCGAGCTCCGGATGGTCGGACGGGGCTTGCCCGCAAATTCCGGCGTATTTTCCCTGCTCCCGGCAGGCGCGAATGGCGCGCGAAATCATCATTTTAACCGCCGGATTGCGCTCGTCAAAAATGCCCGACACCAGCTCCGAATCCCGGTCCAATGCCAGCGTGAGCTGGGTTAAATCGTTGGAGCCGATGGAAAACCCGTCAAAATGCTCCAAAAACTCTTCCGCCAATAATGCGTTTGCCGGCACTTCGCACATCATAATTATCGTCCAAGAATCGCGGGAGATTCCGTTTTCGCCCAAAACGGCGATAACCGCTTTCGCTTCGGCGACGGTGCGGACGAAAGGAATCATCAGCCAGATATTTTCAATCCCCATAGATTCGCGCGTATGTTTCATGGCTTCGCATTCCAGCGCAAAACAATCGCGAAATGCGGCGTCCAAATAGCGCGCCGCGCCCCGAAAACCGAGCATCGGGTTTTCTTCGGACGGCTCAAAACGCCGCCCTCCGGCGAGTCCGGCGTATTCGTTGGATTTGAAATCGGAAAGCCGGACAATCACCGGACGGGGGGCGAATGCGGCGGCGATGGTCGCCGCGCCTTCGGCGATTTTGCCGACATAGCACGCCTGCGGGCTGTCGTATCCGGCGCTCAACCGCCGCACTTCGCGCTGCAATTCGGACGGCAGGCGGGCGTATTCCAGCGCGCAGCGCGGGTGAAAACCGATAGTGCGGGCGATGATAAATTCCAGCCGCGCCAATCCCACGCCGTCCGCCGGCAAGCGCGAAAACTCAAACGCCAAATCGGGGTTGGCGATATTAATTTGCAATTTAACCGGCGCTTCCCCCGCCGTTTCCGGGGAAAATTCGTCAATTTCAAATTCCATGCGCCCTTCGTAAATGCTCCCCGCATCCCCCTCGGCGCAACAAACGCTAATTTCCATGCCGTCTTCAATGGCGGCAAAACTTTCGCCGCAACCGACAATCGCCGGAACGCCCAGCTCGCGCGCGATAATCGCGGCGTGGCAGGTGCGCCCGCCCCGCCGGGTTACAATCGCCGCGGCGCGTTTCATCACCGGCTCCCAATCCGGGTCGGTCATATCCGCGACTAATACATCGCCTTCGCCGATGCGCTCCATATCCTGCGGTCCGTCCGTCCGCCGCGCGATGCCGATGCCGATTTTTTGCCCAATCGCCCGCCCTTCGGCGATTTTGCGCCCTTTGGCAATTACGCGGTAGCGGGAAAACGAAAGCGCGGCGCGGGATTTAACCGTTTCGGGACGCGCCTGCACGATAAACACTTCGCCGCTTTCGCCGTCTTTCGCCCATTCAATATCCATGTGCCGCCCGTAATGCTCTTCAATGAGAAGCGCGTAGCGGGCGAGGGTTTTAATATCTTCGTCCCCGATGCAAAATTGGCGGCGGGCGGATTCTTCCACCCGCACATTTTTGACGGAATTGCCCGCCTCGCCGGAATCGCCCAAAATCATTTTATCGGCTTTTTCGCCCAACCGCCGCCGAATAACCGGATTGGCGCAACCGGCGCGCAACGCCGGTTTATACACATAAAATTCGTCCGGATTAACCGCGCCCTGCACGACGGTTTCGCCCAATCCGTAAGCGGCGGTGATAAACACCGCATCGGCGAAACCCGATTCGGTATCCAGCGTAAACATCACGCCGCTTGCCGCCAAATCGCTGCGCACCATTTTTTGCACCGCCGCCGACAACGCCACATCGGGCGTTTCGTAACCGCGGCGGCGGCGGTAGGAAACGGCGCGGGCGGTAAATAAAGAAGCGAAAACCCGCCGCACGGAATCAATCACGGCGTCCGCGCCGCGGATATTGAGAAAAGTTTCCTGTTGTCCGGCAAAAGACGCGTCCGGCATGTCTTCGGCGGTGGCGGAAGAGCGGACGGCGACCGCCGCGTCTTCGCCCATTTTGCCGTAGGCGGCGCGGATTTCGGATTCGGCGTCCGCGGGGAGGGGCGATTCTAAAATGCGGCGGCGGATTTCAGCGGCGGTATCGGAAAGCGCGGCGGTGTCGTCCGTATCCAAAGCGGCGACGGCGTTTTGGATATAGTCGCGCAAATTATTGTCGTCCAAAAAACGGCGGTAAACATCGGCGGCAACGGCAAACCCGCCCGGCACGCGCACTCCGGCGGCGGAAAGCGCGCCGATGAGTTCGCCCAAAGAAGCGTTTTTGCCGCCCGCCCGCGCCGTATCTTTCATGCGCAATTCGGAAAGCGGAATAATATTTTCGCGCCCCATTTGCGCGTCATTGTAGCAGAATCGGGCAACATTTTTTTCCGTCCGGCGGGCGGCAAAAACGGGCGGGGCGGAGCGTAAAATGAAATAAACGCCGCCAAACCGCGCGGGCGGGGTAAAATACGCTTTCATGCTGGATACCATCCGCAACTTTTCTATTATCGCCCACATTGACCATGGCAAATCCACGCTGGCGGATTCGCTGATTCAAATGTGCGGCGGGCTTTCGGCGCGCGAAATGAAAGCGCAGGTTTTGGATTCCATGGATTTGGAGCGCGAGCGCGGGATTACGATTAAATCGCAAACCGCGACTTTGCGCCACCAATCCGCGGACGGGCGGGAATGGACGCTTAATCTCATAGATACGCCCGGGCATGTGGATTTTTCGTGCGAAGTTTCGCGCTCGCTTTCCGCCTGCGAAGGCGCGCTTTTGGTCGTGGATGCGGCAAAAGGCGTGCAGGCGCAAACCATCGCCAACGCCCGCATCGCTACCGAATTGGGTTTGGAAATCGTGCCGGTGTTGAACAAAACCGATTTGCCCGCCGCCGACCCGGAGCGGGCGGCGCGGGAAATTGAAGAAATGACCGGCATTGACGCCTCCGGCGCGGTGTTTGCGAGCGCCAAAACCGGCGCGGGAACGCGGGAAATTTTGGACGCCGTCGTGCGCCAAATCCCCCCGCCAAAAGGAGACGGCGAAGCGCCGTTGCAGGCGTTAATTATTGATTCGTGGTTTGACAAATATTTGGGAGTCGTCGTATTGGTGCGGGTCAAAGACGGCGAATTGCGGCGGCGGGAGCGCGTCCGTTTTATGGCGACCGGCGAAGAGCGGGAATGCGAAGCGGCGGGCGTTTTTACCCCCAAAATGGAAAAACGCGAGATTCTGAAAGCCGGCGAAGTGGGTTTCGTCATTACCGGATTAAAAGACATCGCCGCGGCAAAGGTGGGCGATACTTTAACCCATCCGCACAAACCATGCGCCCGCCCGTTGCGCGGGTTTCAAGAAACGAAGCCGCATGTTTTTGCGAGCGTTTATCCGGCGCAGCCGAATGATTTTCCGGTATTGCGGGACGCCGCCGAAAAATTGCGCCTCAACGATGCGGCGCTGGTTTTTGAGACGGAAAAATCGCCCGCTTTCGGTTTTGGGTTGCGCTGCGGTTTTTTGGGCATGCTGCACATGGAAATTACGCAGGAGCGTTTGGAGCGCGAATACGGGCTGGAACTCGTGCTGGCTTCGCCGACCGTGGCGTACCAGGTGTTGACGACAAGCGGCGAAGAATTTCTCGCCGACCATCCGGGGCGGCTGCCGGACCCTTCCTCCATCCGCGAAGTCCGCGAGCCGGTGGCGGAAGTCACCGTCGTTACGGCGACCGAGCATGTCGGGGCGGTGATGACTTTGCTCGCCAAATCGCGCGCCGCGCAAAAACGCGCCGAATACGCCGGCAAACAAACCGCGCTGTATTACGAAATGCCGCTGGCGGAAATATTGAACGGCTTTTTTGACCGGCTCAAATCCGTGTCGCAGGGATACGCTTCCATGGATTACGATTTTAAATTTTTCCGCCGCGCGTCCGTCGTGCGTTTGGATATTTTAATTAACGGCGAGCGGGTGGACGCGATGTCCGTCATGGTGCTTTCCGAAGACGCGCAGGCGCGCGGGCGGCATCTGGCGTTGAAAATTAAAAACGCCATTCCGCGCCAGATGTTTGATGTCGCGGTGCAGGCGGCGGTCGGGGGCAAAATTGTCGCGCGCGAAACGGCGAAAGCGCTGCGCAAAAATGTAACCGCAAAATGCTACGGCGGCGATGTGACGCGCAAGCGCAAATTGCTGGAAAAACAAAAAAAGGGCAAAAAGCGCATGAAACAATTCGGGCGGGTGGAGATTCCGCAGGACGCATTGCTGGCGGCGATGCGCGGGGAATAACGCGCCAATGTTTGCGGACATGCTACGGATAAATTATGCCGGATAAATTAAAACGCGCGCTGGCGGGTTCGCTGGATTCGCTTTTGCCGCTGGCGTTGTTTGTCGGGGCGGCGGCGGTGTGGGCGGCGAGCGACTCGCCCGATTTGTTGTTTATGTCGCTGGCGGCGGCGGGCGGCGCGGGTTTTGCCGGCTACAAAGCGTCGCGCCGCCGCCCGCCGGAAGAATTCGCCGATGCGGCGGAATACGACGAATACCGCAAGCCGGTGGCGTTTTGGCGCGATATTTTTATCATCTTCGCCGCCGTGTTTATTTTTCGCGGTTTTTTTTACAGCTGGTTTTCCATTCCGTCCAACTCCATGCAGCCGAATTTAATCGTGGGCGATTTTGTTTTGGTAGACCGTTCGCAATACGGTTTTCGCCTGCCCGTTTTTAATAACGCCCTGTCCGAAGGCGCGCCGCCGCAACGGGGCGATGTCGTCGTCTTTCGCCATCCCAACAACGGGCTGGTGTATATTAAACGGGTGGTCGGAATTCCGGGGGACGAAATCGCCCTCGGCGCAAACGGCGTTGCAGTGAATGAAACTTTACTGCCGCTGCAAGACGGCGGGCGTTACGAATACGAATCGGACAAAGGCGCGCATTACGCTTCGCCGCAATACTACGAGCAAATGCCGGGCGGCAACTGGCACCGCATCCTGCGCGACCCGCACTCGCCGAGTTTTATCGGCGCGTCCCCGGATTGGATGCATTGCGAATTGCAAAGCGGCGGCGTTTTGCGTTGCGCCGTGCCGGAAGATAATTTTTTCGTCCTCGGCGACAACCGCGACCACAGCAACGACAGCCGCTTTTGGGGATTTGTCGGGCGCGGCAATATCATCGGTCCGGCGACGCGGGTTATTATTAATTACGGCGAATGGTCGCGTTTTAATCTTTCGCTGCTCCCGCGCGATGCGCCCGGATTTGCAAACGATGCGGCAACGGATGACGCGGCGGATGACGCGCGCGAAATTTCCCCGCAACCTTCTTCCGAAAATACGGCGGAAGAAAACGCGGCGGAATAATGGGCGATAATCCGTCCATGGAAAGTTTGCATGCTTTTCGCGACAAAAAATTGCGGCGGCTGGCGCTAACCCACGCCAGCGCGGGCGCGCCGCATAACGAGCGGCTGGAATGGCTGGGCGATGCGTTGATTGATTTTTTGGCGGGAAGCATGCTTTACGCGCGGTATCCCAATTTGCCCGAAGGGACTTTGTCTTACGCGCGCGCCAACATGGTATGCGGCAAAACGCTCGCCGCCTTGGCGCGCAAGTTTGGGCTGCCGCCTTTGTTGATTCTTTCCGCCGCGGAATCGCGCCGGGGCGGGCGCGGGCGCGATTCTATTTTAGCCGGCGCGTTGGAAGCGTATTTCGCCGCGGTATATTTGGACGGCGGCATGGAAGCGGCGCAAAAAGCGGCGGCGGTTTTGTTCGGCAAAACGCTGGACGCCATCGGCGAAACATTGCAAAGCGGCGGCGCGTTCAAAGACGGCAAAACCCGCTTGCAGGAATACTTGCAAAAACGCCGCCTGCCCCCGCCGCAATACGCAATTTTGGAACGCGGCAAAATTGCAAACCGCCCTTATTGCGCGGCGGAATGCCGGGCGGGCGAATATTTTGCCGCCGCCGTTGCCGGCAACAAACGCGAAGCCGAACAAGCGGCGGGCGCATGTTTATTGGCGGCGATATCGGCGTGAACGCGCGCGCCGGTTTTGTCGCGGTGGTGGGGCGTCCGAATGTGGGCAAATCTACTTTGGTCAACGCGCTCGCCGGTGCAAAAGCCAGCATCGTTTCGCGCCGCCGCCAAACCACCCGCGGCATCGTGCGCGCAATTTGCCGCCGCAAACAGGCGGAATTAATTTTGCTGGATTCGCCGGGCTGGCAAACCGCGCGGCGCGATAAATTTAATCTGCGATTAAACGGCGGCGCGCAGTGGGCGGCGGCGGCGGCGGATGTTGTTTTGTTTATGGCGACTCCGGCGTGGACGGAAGAAGACGCGGCGTTTTTGGAATCCCTGCCAAAAAATTCCCCGCTCGCCGCGGCGGTTAATAAAATTGATTTGGTTAAAAACAAACGCGCCCTGTTGCCGGTCGCCGACAAACTCCGGCAAGCGCGCGATTTTGCGTTTATCATGCCGTTGTGCGCGAGCAGCGGCGAAGGCGTTTTGCGGCTTGCCGACCAAATCGCCGCATTGCTTCCCGAATCGCCCGCGCTGTTTGACGGCGAAGACGCGGAATGCCGGGATTTCTTTTTCGCCGAATTGTTGCGCGAAAAAATATTCCGCGCCTTGGGGGACGAATTGCCCTACCGCATCGGCGTTATCGCCAAATGCGAAAGCGGCGATGGAAAAATCCTGCGCGTGGCGGCGGAGATTTACGCCGAGCGCGATTCGCAAAAAGCGGTCGTCATCGGCGCGGGCGGCGCGATGTTAAAAAAATTGGCGGCGGCGGCGCGGCGCGATATGGAACGCGCGGCGGGGCGCAAAATTTTTCTTTCCGTCCGCGTCATTGTCCGCCCGCAATGGCGGCGGGACGCGCGGCTGTTGGCGCAAATGCGAATCGGCGCGCCGCCGGAATGAACTCCGGCAAAAACATAAAACCGCCCGCGGCAAATTTCAATTCCGAAAAGCGCGGCGTTTTCGTTTTTGCTTTTTCGGTTAACATAATATAATCGCCGTTTGCCGCAAACAAAATTATTAAATGAAACTCGGCGTAAATATTGACCATGTCGCCACGATTCGCCAAGCGCGGCGGACTTCGTATCCGGATGTGCTGCGCGCCGCGCGGCTGGCGGAAGACGGCGGCGCGGATTTTATTACCGTACATTTGCGCGAAGATCGGCGGCACATCGCGGACGAAGATTTGCCCGTCCTGCAAAAAGGCGTCCGCACTTTTTTAAATTTGGAAATCGCCCCCGCCCCGGAAATGCACGCCGTTGCGCTCGCCCTGCGCCCGCCAAAAATTTGTCTCGTGCCGGAAAGGCGCGCCGAATTGACGACCGAAGGCGGGCTGGATGTTTGCGCGATGCTTGCGCGCTTGCAAGATTTTTGCGCGCCGCTCGCCGCCGCCGGAATGGAAATCGCGCTGTTTATCGCGCCTGATGAAAAACAAACCGCCGCCGCCGCAAAAATCGGCGCGTCCGCCGTGGAATTGCATACCGGCGAATACGCCCGCAACGGCGATTTATCCGCGTTGCGCCGCGCCGCCGCCGCGGCAAAAGCAAACGGATTGCAAGTCCACGCCGGACACGGTTTGCACTTGGACAACGCCGCCGCAGTCGCCGCGCTCCCCGAAATTAGCGAGCTCAATATCGGACATGCGATTGTCGCGCGCGCGTTGTTTGTCGGCATGAAAGAAGCGGTGCGCGAAATGGCGGCGCGGGTAAAATGATTGCCGGTATCGGCTGTGATTTGGTGGATTTGCGCCGCCTGCAAAAATTTTTGGCGCGTTATCCGCAACGGCTGCCGCAACGATTGCTCGCCGAAAAAGAACGCGCGGAATTTACCGCGCGGAATTTTGCCGCGGAATATTTGGCGGGACGCATCGCGGCAAAAGAAGCGCTGGCAAAAGCGTTGCGCCAAGGCATGCGCGCGCCGCTCGGCTGGCGGCGCGTTTCCGTATTAAACGAAAGCGGCGGCGCGCCGTCTTTTTTGTTTGACCCGCAAATCGCGGAATACTTGCGCGCCCGCAACATCGCCGCCTGCCACTTGTCGCTAACCCACCACGGCGATTACGCCGCCGCGTTTGTCGTTGCGGAATTCGCGGCGGCGGCAACTTCATGAATCCGCCGCGCCAATATTGCAATGCCTTGCATGATTCGTCGTTGGAAAATTCCGCCTCTTTCCAAAATGAAAACATGCTTTATGCAACCGCGAAAAATGTTTTGGCGCGCCGCCGTTATACAATAATATTAAATGAAACCGCGCGCCGCTAATTTAATATTCCCGCCCGCGCGCTTCGGTGCGCGGACGCATTCCGCCGCGTCCGTGCCGACCACCGCCGCTTGTCGGAAAATTCCGCCTTATTCCAAAATGAAAACATATATTATTTCGCCGCAAAAAATGTTTTTTGCGCGCCGCGGTTATAAAATACTGAAATGAAATTGCGCGCCGCTAATTTGATGCTCGGCTTGTCCGGCGATTTGTCGTTATCCGCGGACGACCGTCGCAACCTCGCGCATCTCGCCGTTGGCGGCGTAATTTTATTCGCCCGCAACTTCGCCGCCCCGGCGCAGCTGCGGCAATTAACCGCGGACATACGGCGCGCCGCCGGACGAAAAATTATCATCGCCGCCGACCAGGAAGGCGGGCGCGTGCAGCGGTTTTGCGGCGGCGGTTTTTCGCCCTTGCCGCCGATGTTGCGGCTCGGCGATGCGGACGATTTAAGTTTGTTGCGCGATGCGGGCGCGGTGATGGCGGCGGAATTGCTCGCCGCGGGAGTGGATTTAAGTTTTGCGCCGGTGTTGGATTTGGCGCGCGGACGCTCGCAAATTATCGGCGACCGCGCGTTTGCGGCGGACGGCGAAACGGCGGCGGCGCGCGCGCTGGCGTTTGCCGATGGGATGC
>JBPCWY010000098.1:0-5849 GCA_051009035.1 Gammaproteobacteria bacterium | reverse complement strand
CCACGCCGCCGGTTTTGCGGCTAAAAATGCGCCGCACGACATCCACGCCGCCAATGCATAATCCGCCTGTTGCGCGCCGGAATATATTGCCGCCGCCAATGTGGAAAGCGCCAAGGCGATAATGATGGACGCGCCGATGACGCGTTTCGGGCTTTCGCCGGAAAGTAATAACAAGGCGGGGACAATTAAAACGCCGCCGCCGATTCCGGTCGCACCCATTACAATTCCCACGGCGAAAGCGGCGGCGCGGAGCAGCGGCAAAGAACGCTTGTTGCCGGATGGTTTAAATTGCGCTACAACGAGCGAAAACGCGATGACCGCGACAATGCAATAGCGCAACGCGGTTTGCAGGGTTTCGGAAAATTCGGCGTGGCGCGAAAAATAGGCGACAAATCCGGCGGATAATAATACGCCGGGGGCGGCGGCGGCGGTAAATTGCGCGCACAGCCGCCAGCCGACATTGCCGATTCGCCAGTGGGCGAATCCGGCGGCGGTTTTGGTCGCCGCCGCGTAAATGCTCGCCGTGCCGACGGCGGCGGATGCGGGCAAATTAAAAAAAACAATCATCGCCGGAATCACCGCCGCGCCGCCGCCTACGCCGCTGTATGCAATTAAAAAACCAATCACAAAACCGCACAGCAACTGCGGCAGTCCGGCGGCAAGCCATTCCACTACGCCGCCTCCGGCATCGCGCGCGCAGCGTTTATTGCTTGGATTGCGGGTGTTTGGGTTGCGGGCATAAACGCCTTATTTTACCCGATTTTCGCGGGAATTGTCCGGCGCGGTATAATCCGAAATTGATGTCCGAATCCGCGCCCGCTAATTGTATCACCGGCATTTTGCTCGCCGGCGGACGGGCGCGGCGCATGGGCGGCGAAGACAAAGGATTGTTGCCCGTTGCCGGAAAACCGCTGGCGGAATGGACGCGTCGCCGTTTGCGCCCCCAAACCGGCGAAATTTTAATTAACGCCAACCGCAACGCCGCGCAATACGCCGCTTTGGGGCGCGTTATCGGCGACCGGCACGGCGGTTTTTGCGGTCCGCTGGCGGGCATTCACGCCGGATTATGCGCCGCCAAAACGGAGTGGGCGGTTTCCGTCCCCTGCGATTCGCCGTTTTTCCCCGAAGAATTAACCGCGAAATTAATGGACGCGGCGGCGGCAAAAAACGCGCCCGTTGCAGTCGCTTCCGCCGGGCGGATGCAGCCGGTTTTTATGCTGTTAAAAACGTCGCTTGCCGGGGAGTTGTCCGCGTTTTTGGACGGGGGCGGGCGCAAAATTGATTTGTGGTTTGGCGCGCGGCGGTTTGCCGTTGCGGAATTTTCGGACGCGGCGGCGTTTGCCAATATTAATACGCCGGAAGAATTGGCGGCGGCGGAAAGTCGTTTGCGGGCATGAAAAACCGCGCGCCGAAAGACGGAAAAATCCGTTGCGCGTGGGCGCGCGCGGGCGGTGATTTAATGCGGGAATACCACGACCGCGAATGGGGCGCGCCGTGCCATGACGAGCGGCGGTTGTTTGAATTTATTTTGTTGGAAGGCGCGCAAGCCGGGTTAAATTGGGCGACGGTATTAAACAAGCGGGAAAACTACCGCCGCGCTTTCGCCGGTTTTGACCCGCGCAAAATCGCGCGTTTTTCGCCCGCCAAAACCGCCGCGCTGTTAAACGATTCCGGCATCATCCGCAACCGGCTCAAAATAGAATCGGCGGTAATTAACGCAAAATGTTTTTTACAAACGGCGGAAGAATTCGGCGGTTTTGATTCCTATCTTTGGCGTTTTACCGGCGGCGCGCCGTTGCAGGGAAAACCGCCCGCGCCCGCGACTTCGCCGCAGGGGGATGCGTTTGCCAAAGACATGAAACGGCGCGGGTTTAAATTTTTCGGCAGCACGATTGCCTACGCTTACATGCAGGCGGTCGGCATGGTTAACGACCACGACCGGCAGTGTTTTCGCCGGGCGGAATGCGCCGCGTTGCGATGAAATTTATTTTTGCCGAAGACGGGCCGCTGGCGCGCGCGATTGAAGGATACCGCCCGCGCGCCGGACAAATCGCGATGGCGCGGGCGGTGGAAGAACGGCGCGGGCGGCAAGTATTGGAAGCCGGCACCGGCATCGGAAAAACTTTCGCCTACCTCGCGCCGATTTTGCAAAACGGCATGTCGGCGGTTATTTCCACCGGCACCCGCGCGTTGCAAGACCAATTATTTTTGCGCGACATTCCTTTTTTGGTAAAAACTTTGCAAACTCCGGCGCGGGTCGCCATGCTCAAAGGGCGGGGCAATTATTTATGCTTGCGCAATTTGGCGAACCCGGAACAGTCGCGTTTATTCAAAGGCGAATCGGACGATTGGGCGCGCGTTTTGGAATTCGCCAAAAATACCGAAGAGGGCGACATCCGCGGCGCGGCGGATATTCCCGCGTCTTCGCCGGTGTGGGAGGCGGCGGTGTCCACGCGCGAAACTTGTCCCGCGCAAGGATGCGAACATTACGAAAAATGTTTTTTATACCGCGCGCGCGCCCGCGCCCGCGCCGCCGATATTGTCATCGTCAACCATTATCTATTTTTGGCGGACATGCGCCTGCGCGAAGAAGACATCGCGGAGTTGTTGCCGGCGCGCGATATTGCGGTGTTTGATGAAGCGCATTTATTGCCTTCGCTGGCGCCGCGTTATTTTGGCGAATCGGTTTCCGATTCCGATTTATTCCGCATCACGGCGGAGATTGAACGGCGCGCGGCGCGGACGGCTTTGCCGCCCGGTTTTACCGCGCTGGCAAAACAATGGCGCGCGGCGGCGGGCGCGTTGTTGGAATTGTCTGAACACTTTGCGCCGTCCGTGCCGGCGGCGGACGCGCTGGCAAATGCGGAATGGACAAACGCGGCGCGGCGTTTGCAAACGACGGCGGACGAATTGCGCGATGCGGCGATTGACCGGGCGGGAAAAGGAGACGCGGAATCGCGCGAATGGTTTGCCGCTACGGCGGCGCGCGTTGCCGCCGCCGCGCAAAAATTACAACGCTGGCTTTTGCTCGCCGAAGGCGGGGAAACTGAAACCGATTCTGATTCCGAATCCCAAAATACTTCCGGCATTTCCGCCCCGGCAAAATCCAAACTCGGACGTAAATCTAAAAACAAATCGGGCGCGGCTTCGGAATTGGAATCGGAATCGGAAACGCAATCCAAAACCGAAGCGGAATCGGAATCAAAACCGCAAACGGAATCTCAAAACGAATCCGGCGGGGAAATAGAAAACGGCATGGAATCCGAAACGGAATTTGCGGACGGGGACGGGCAAACAATTCCTTCCGCATGCTGGGTGGAAAAAACGCCGCGCGGCGGATTGTCTTTGCACGCCGCGCCGGTTTCGGGGCGCGAAATGTTTCGCCGCGCTTGGGAAAACGCCGAAAATGTCGTCATGACTTCGGCGACTTTGACGATTAGCGGCGCGTTTGACAATTTTTTGGAAGAGACGGGAATGGACGGGGCGCGCGCCGAATCGTGGGCGAGCCCGTTTGATTACGCCGGACGCGCGATGTTGTATTTGCCGCCGGAGTTGCCTTCGCCCAATTCCGAAGGATATACCGCCGCCGTGATTGGCGCGTTATGCCCGCTCATTCGCGCCAACGCGGGACGCGCTTTTGTTTTATTTTCCAGCCGCCGCGCATTGCGCGAAGGCGCGGAATTGCTCGCCGAAACGCTGGACGGCGATTGCCAAGTTCTCGCGCAGGGCGAAGCGCCGAACGATGCGTTGCTCGCCAAATTTCGCAAAACGCCGCGCGCCGTGCTGGCGGGCAGTTTGTCGTTTTGGCAGGGCGTGGATGTGAAAGGGGGCGCGTTGTCTTTGGTGGCGGCGGACAAAATTCCGTTTACGCCCCCCGCCGACCCGCTGTTGGCGGCGCGCGATACTTGGCGCAAAAAGCGGGGCGAAAACGCGTTTATGCAAAACCAGATTCCGCCCGCGGCGATTTTAATGAAACAAGTTGCGGGGCGGTTGATGCGCGATTTCGGCGATTGGGGCGTTTTTGCCGCCTGCGATCCGCGCCTGCTTTCCCGCTCTTACGGCAAAATTATTTTGAATTCGCTGCCGCCGATGCGCCGCGCCGAAAGCGAAAAAGCGGCGTGCGATTTTTTGCGCGCGATGCGGGACGGCGGCAATGCGGCGCGGGCGTTTGGATAAACGCGCCGGATTTGGTAAAGTTATTAATATGAAAACGGAAAACGCAAACACGGCGCAGTATAACGCCGAAAACGCCGCGGGAATGGCGGACCGCTGGGGCAGAAAAATAACTTACCTCCGCTTGTCGGTCACCGACCGCTGTGATTTTCGCTGCCAATATTGCATGCCGCTCCAAACCAAATTTTTGCCGAAACGCATGATTTTGTCTTTGGAAGAATGCCTGCTCGTGGCGCGGGCGTTCGCCGAATTGGGCGCGGGCAAAATCCGCATTACCGGCGGCGAACCGCTGGTGCGCCCCAATGTCGCGTGGCTGTGCGGACAAATCTCCGCCTTGCCCGGCGTGCGCGAAACAACGATTACAACAAACGGTTCGCAACTGCCGAAACTCGCGGACGAATTATGCCGCGCGGGGGTGGGGCGGGTTAATATTTCTTTGGATACTTTGGACGCGGAAAAATTTCGCGCGTTGACGCGCACCGGCGATTTGCAAACCGTGCTGGACGGCATTGCCGCCGCGCGCGCCGCCGGTTTTCCGGGCGGGGTTAAATTAAACGCGGTTTTGATACGCGGCGTTAATGACGGCGAATTGGCGGCGCTTGCCGAGTTTGCTTTCGCCGGCGGCATGGATATTTCGTTTATAGAAGAGATGCCGCTGGGAGACGCCGGATACCGCCGCGCCGATACTTATTATTCCGCGGATGACGCGCTTGCACGGCTGCGCCGCCGTTTTCGGTTGCGCGCTTTGGATTACGACAGCGGCGGTCCGGCGCGTTATTGGCAAGCCGAAGGCGGCGGCAAAATCGGAATGATTTCGCCGCACACCCATAATTTTTGCGAGACATGCAACCGCGTCCGGGTTAGCGCGGCGGGGCGGTTGTATCCGTGTCTCGGACAAAACGAATCGGCGGATTTGTTGGACGCGGTGCGCGAAAATTCCCTTGCCGCGCTTAAATTAAAAATCCGCGAAGCGATGGAAATTAAACCGAAAGGGCATGATTTTGACATTTACGCCGGCGGCGCAAAAGTCGTGCGGTTTATGTCCGCCACCGGCGGTTAATGCCAAAACCGAAATTAAGCCGCGCGCATGCGCCGTCCGTGTTGCGCGTTGCGGCGGCGGACGAAACCGGCGCGCCGCGCGACATCGGAATCGCCGGCGAATATCCGCTGGCGTTGTATGTTGACGGGCGCGAAATTATTACGCTGATGACTTTGGGGCAAATGCCCGAAGCGCTTGCCGTAGGATGGCTGCGATGCCAGCGCGCCGTTTCTTCGCCGGACGAGATTGAAGAAGTGCGGGTGGATTGGGAAGTGAACGCCGCCGCCGTTTATACGCATAACGGCATCGCGCAGTTTTCCGAAAAACGGACGACGACTTCCGGCTGCGGGCAGGGAACGATGTTCGGCGATTTAATGGAATTTGTAGAAGGCGCAAAACTTTCGCGCGCGCAAAAATTTTCCGCCGCGGCGTTATACGATTTGCTGGAAAAAATCCGCATGCGCGACACGGTATACAAAGAAGCGGGGGCGGTGCATGCCTGCGCGCTGGCGGAAATTGGCAAAGCGTCCTGCGACATATTAATTTTCGCCGAAGATGTTGGGCGGCACAACGCGGCGGACGCGATAGCGGGGCGGATGTGGCTGGACGACATTGCGGGCGCGGGAAAAGTTTTTTA
>JBPCWY010000097.1:0-12382 GCA_051009035.1 Gammaproteobacteria bacterium | reverse complement strand
GCGGTTATGCGGTGCATATCCCCGCCGCATCCGCCGCCGCCCGCCGCCGCTCTTTAAATTTGGCGCAAGCGGTGCAAATCGCCGTTTATGAATTGCGGCTGGCGTTGCACGGAAATATTGCAAAACCGTCCGCGCGCGAAATGCCGACTCAGGCGCAGTTGGAAATGTTGTTCGCGCATTGCGGCGAATTTTTGAACGGCATTAAAATGCCGAAACGCGGGGACGGCGGATTATTATCCGCCCGTTTGCGGCGGCTAATCACGCGCGCCGCACCGGACGCCGCCGAAGTGCGAATGTTGCGCGGCGTCCTGCGCGCGGCGTTAAAAAAATTGCCGGAAGATAAATAAGAAAAGCAACGCGGTTTTTTACGGCAAAAAAATACCCCCGCTCGCCGCCGACATTTGTCGGGTGCGAGCGGTAAACACGACTCCCGCCCATTCCCCCCTACGCCGTCATTCCTGCGCAGGCGGGAATCTTTTACTTATTCCGCAACTCCGCAAGAGATTCCCGCCTTCGCGGGAATGACGGCATTGGAAATTAAAATTCGCCTTGGTAATGCAATTTAAATCCGGATTCTTTGCCGTCCAATGTTTGGAAAAATCCGAAACGGCCGTAATGCTTCGGGTTGCCGATTCTTACGGCGGCGGCTATGCGCCATTTTTCCTTTGCGGAAGACGGCGGCGATTCTATCTTTGCGTGCAATTCGCCGTTGTGCCGCCAATCGTAAAATGCGCCGTAGGCAAATCCTTGCAATTTGCCGTCTTCGTATTTTTCCGAATCTACGCCGCCTATTGTCGTTTGCGCGTAAAAATTTAAATGCGGCGTTGCGGCGTATTCCGCGCTCATTTTTCCGTAGACGATTGCGGTTTTTTCGCTTCCTTTGCGTTTATAACCTGCGGCGGCAAGCGAAGACCATGCGCCTTTTTGCCGCGGCGTCCAGCGGCTTTCAACATGAAAGTTTTGCAAATCGGAATCGCCCGAAAACAAAAATCCGCCCGCTTGAACCGCCCGGCTGTCGGCGAGCAAGCCGCCCCACGAATCGCGCAACGAAAAAACGGGCGGGTTGGGCAATATAAAATCGCCGCTGATAAATTGATTTGCGCCCGTCGGCAACGCCGCATCGCACGCGACTCCTTCGCCGCCCGCCACTGCCGTGCCAAAACGAACATTATCTATATGGGCGCTGCCGCCGACCAAAAATATGCGATAGACAGTGCCTGATGGAATGTCGCCCACGCCGTTTAGTTCATGGTCGCCTCCCTCGTCGGAATTGCGGGTTGTCACTATCCTGTCGCCGGCTCTCAGTGGCCGGATAAACACGCGACTGGGGCCGGCGTTTCCCGTGCGAATATATGCGACGTTTCCGGTATGCTCGCTAATTCCCCCGACCGTCCCTCCCGTTTCGGCTATAACCGTGCCGTCCGCCGATTCTATCCGATATGACTGCGGGCCTCCTTGTATCCAAAACCGGGCGGTCACCACACCGTTTCCTGCAAGGACTGTGAAAGTATCGCCGGTGCAGGGCGTTTCGCACATGTCGGTTGTGCCGCTTACTAATTCCATGCCCATCGGACAAGCGCAAACGCCCCCGCTGTTTCGGACAAAATCGCCGGGGCAGGACGCTTCGCACATGTCGGTTGTGCCGCTTACTAATTCCATGCCCCCCGGACAAGCGCAAACGCCTCCGCTGTTTCGGACAAAATCGCCGGTGCATGCCGGTTCCGGATTGGAATTGTCCGGCGGAGCGGCGGCGGTTGAATCATCGTCTTTTGCGACAAAATAAATTCCGGCGGCGATAATTCCGGCGAGTGTCGTCCATTTGCCCAAGTCGGAATTTTCCCAACTATCGGGCAGGAAATTGGAATGATTTATGGTATACGGATTAATCCCAAAAGTGCGGGGGGGGGGGGCGAATTCAGTAATTTCGGCAAACGGGGAAGCTTGCCAAGCGGAATACAAAACGGAGGAATCGCCCGTATTTTGGGCGGGCGGAGCGGCATGCGCAAACGGCGACAAAACCGCCGCCAAAAACAAAAGCATCAATTTTTGCATCAATTTTTTCATGATTCTTCCCCCCCTTTAGGGTAAATAAAATTCCTTTGATTATACCTTATACCGCAAAAAACGCAAATTTCCCCCGTTTAATTTCCCGCCGCCCGCCATTCCTGCAAAGGCGGGAATAACGGGCGGGAAACGCCCGCCGCCTCTCCGGCGCATGAGTTAACGCTTGTCTCCGCGCCGCAATATATTTTAGCGCGGGTAAAAAATTAAGCGCCCGGCAAAATGGTAAAATAGCGGAATGCGAACCCATCTTTGCGGCGAAATCGGCGAATCTCTGCTCGGCAAAACCGTCGCCGTCTGCGGCTGGGCGCAATCGCGGCGCGACCACGGCGGCGTCATTTTTATTGACCTGCGCGACCGCGGCGGTATTTTGCAAATTGTCGCCGACCCCGAAAATGCCGAAGTGTTTGCCGCCGCGGAGAAAGTGCGGGGCGAATTTGTCCTGCGCGCCGAAGGAAAAGTGCGCCCCCGCCCGCCCGATGCGGAAAACAAAAACATCGCCAGCGGCGCGGTGGAATTGGAGATTGCGCGTTTGGATATTTTAAACGAAGCCAAACCGCCCCCGTTTGCGCCGGGCGAGGCGGGCGTTTCCGAAGAAGCGCGCCTGCGCCGCCGGGTCGTGGATTTGCGCGGCGCGCCGATGCAGGAAAATCTGCGGCGGCGTTTTGCGATGGCGCGCGCCGCGCGGGAATGGCTGGCGGCGCACGAGTTTGCGGAAATTGACACGCCGATGCTCGCCCCGGCGACTCCCGAAGGCGCGCGCGATTTTTTGGTGCCGTCGCGCTTGTCGCCCGGCGCGTTTTACGCCCTGCCGCAATCGCCGCAATTATTTAAACAAATGTTAATGGCGGGCGGTTTTGAACGCTATTTCCAAATTGTCCGCTGTTTTCGCGATGAAGATTTGCGCGCCGACCGGCAGCCGGAATTTTCCCAAATAGATGTTGAAATGTCTTTTGCGGACGAAGAAGAAATTACGGCATTAATGGAAAACATGGCGCGTGCGGCGTTTGCCGCCGGAGGCGTTTCGTTGCCCGCGCCTTTTCCGCGCATGTCTTTCGCCGAAGCCGTTTCGCGTTTTGGCTGCGACCGCCCCGATTTGCGCAACCCGCTGGAACTCGCCGATTTGGGCGGGCTGATGCGGGGCGTGGAATTTAAAGTATTCCGCGAACCGGCGGAATCCAAAAACGGGCGGGTCGCGGCGTTAACTCTGCCCGGCGGCGCAAAATTATCCCGCAAAGAAATTGACGGCTTAACCGCCTTTGTCGGAAAATACGGCGCGAAAGGGCTTGCGTATATTAAAGTAGACGCGCGCGAAAAAGGCGCGGACGGCTTGCAGTCGCCGATTGTTAAATTTTTACCCGCGCCGGTGCTGGAAGAATTGCTCCAAAAAACCGGGGCGCAAAACGGGGACATAATATTTTTTGGCGCGGGGCGCGAAGATATTGTCAACGCTTCCCTGTCCGCGTTGCGCGACAAATTGGGGCGGGATTTTAAGTTGTTGAAAAACGAATGGCGTCCGCTGTGGGTGACCGATTTTCCGTTGTTTGAATACGATTACGGCGCCAAAAAATGGAAAGCGCGCCACCATCCGTTCACCGCCCCGCGCGAAGAAGACGCGCATCTGTTGCCGGATTCGCCCGCAAAAATCCAAGCGCGCGCTTACGATTTGGTGCTAAACGGCGCGGAAATCGGCGGCGGCGGGATTCGCATCCACCGCGCGCAAACGCAAATTAACATGTTGGCGGCGCTCGGCATGGACGAAACGGAAGCGCGCGCGCGGTTTGGTTTTTTGCTCTCCGCGCTGGAATCGGGCGCGCCCCCGCACGGCGGAATCGCATTCGGGCTTGACCGCATGGCGGCGCTCGCCTGCGGCGCGGAAAGCATCCGCGAAGTCATCGCTTTTCCCAAAACGCAACGCGGACAATGTTTGCTGACCGGCGCGCCGGCGGCGGCGGACGCCGCGCTCCTCGCGGAATTGCACCTGCGCCCGGCAAAAAACTAACCGCGCGGCGGGTGGTATAATTTCGCCATGGCGCAAACTTTATACGAAAAATTGTGGCGGCGGCATGTCGTGGAAGAGGACCCGGACGGGCGCGCGCTGCTTTATATTGACCGCCACCTCGTGCATGAAGTCACCAGCCCGCAGGCGTTTGAAGGGCTGCGCATGGGCGGACGCGGGCTGTGGCGCGCGCAATCCATTTTGGCGGTGCCGGAGCATAATGTCCCGACCATAGACCGCGACCTCGGACGCGATGCTTTGTCGCGCCGCCAAATTGAAACGCTGGACGAAAACTGCCGCAGCTTCGGCGTCCGCCAAATCGGCATGCACGACAAACGGCAGGGCATCGTCCACATCATCGGCCCCGAACAAGGCATGACTTTGCCGGGGATGACCCTCGTCTGCGGCGATTCGCATACCAGCACGCACGGCGCTTTCGGCTGTTTGGCTTTCGGCATCGGCACATCGGAAATTGAACATGTCCTCGCCACCCAATGCCTGCCGCTCAAAAAATCCAAAACCATGCGCGTTTCGGTTTGCGGTAAACTGCGGCGGGGCGTTTGCGCCAAAGATATTATTCTTTCCGTCATCGGCAAAATCGGCGTAGGCGGCGGGAGCGGCTATGTTTTGGAATACGCCGGGGACGCCGTCCGCCGCTTGGACATGGCGGGGCGCATGACCGTTTGCAACATGTCCATAGAAGCCGGGGCGCGCGCCGGAATGGTCGGCGTTGACGGCAAAACAATCGCGTTTGTCAAAGACCGCCCGCTTGCGCCCCAAAACGCGCAATGGGACGCGGCATGCGAATATTGGAAAACTTTGCAAAGCGACGAAGGCGCGCGTTTTGACCGCGAAGAAACTTTTGACGCCGCCGCAATCAAGCCGCAAGTATCGTGGGGGACTTCGCCCGAAATGGTCGCCGCCGCCGATGCCGCCGTCCCCGACCCGGCGGCGGAAACAAACCCGACCAAACGCGCGGGAATGGAAAACGCCCTCGCCTACATGGGATTGCGCCCGCACACGCCGATTCGCGATATCCGTCCGGATAAAATTTTTATCGGCTCCTGCACCAACGCGCGCATTGAAGATTTGCGCGCCGCCGCGGAAATACTCAAAGGACGCCGCATCGCCAAAACCGTCAAACAAGCGCTCGTCGTCCCCGGCTCCGGGCTGGTGCGCGAACAGGCGGAAAGCGAAGGGTTGCACGAAATTTTCTTGTCCGCCGGATTTGAATGGCGGCTGCCGGGATGCTCCATGTGCCTCGGCATGAACGAAGACCGCATGGGCGAAAAAGAACGCTGCGCCTCCACTTCCAACCGCAACTTTGAAGGGCGGCAGGGATACAAATCGCGCACCCACTTGGTCGGTCCGGCGATGGCGGCGGCGGCGGCGGTAGAGGGCGGGTTTGTAGATATTTCGCAATAAGCGGATATTTTGCGCCGCCTCAAACGCCCGCGCGGCGTTGTGTTGTTAATCGTCGCCGTCCTTCTTGTCGGCGGCGGATTAACCGGAGAAATTTTATACGACAATCTGCGGGAGTTTAAACAAACAAAAAAACGCCGCGCCGAAACAAACCAAAACGCCGTAGAAAACGCGCGCGAATCTTTGCTGATATACATGCTCGCGCGCGGCACGCGCCCGCTTAATATTTTACGCGCGGGAGGCGCGCCCATTCCGCCACGCTTGCTAATGTTGCCGTGTCCGGACAACTTGGGCGACAAAAATTTGGACGGCTCGCAAGACCCGACATGCGGCAAAACCGGGGGAAGAAAAACAGACGCGGTCAACGGTATTTTAAATTCGGGAAGCCGTTTCGGACGGTTGCCGGGCAAGACGCGAATTCCAAACAATATTTTATTCGGCAACGATGCGGCGTTTAACGACGGCTTGGGCGAAGATTTTCGCGATGCGCACGGCAACCGCCTTTGGTACGCCGTTTCGCAAAACATCGTGCCGTCCACAAACAACAAACCGCTAAACTTGCACCGCTTGGATTCCCTGTCCGATAAATGGCTTTCCATGGCGGCGAGCAAACCCGCGCTCCGCGTATTAAACGGCAAACAAGTTTGGGATTATACGGCGGTGACGCTCAATGCGCGCGTGGCGGCGGTCGTGCTTGCGCCCGGCAAACACGAATCCGGACGCCGCGCCGAATCGTTTTTAACCACCGCGTCTTTAAATGTCGGAAGCATAAACGCGTCCGCCTATTTTGAATCGCAGGGCGGGGAAAGCAACGCCGATGTTGACGGCGTTTTTGTGCTGGGAAAACCCGAAAGCGGTTTTGACGATTATCTTTCTTATATTTCTTTGGGCGAATTATTAAATCCGCGCGGCGCGTTTTTGCGCGGCTACCGCGCCTATACCGGCGCGGGCGAAACGCACAACGCGCCGCATGCCCGCGCGCCCCTCGCCGAAATATACGGCGCGCTCGCCCGCTGGAAAAATGTTTTCGGTTTTTATCCGACTCCCGCCGCCAACACCGCGGCGCACATTGAAAGCGGCAAACGCCATTGCGCCGCATTTCATACCGCAACCGCGGCGGCGGGCGATGCGCCCTCCGGTTTGCCGCTCCTGCCGCCCGCCGCCGTGACGGTAAATACCGCATTGGCAAGCGGCGCGGTAACCGTAACTTTGCATGCCCCCGCCGATTTTTTAACCATGCAAGCCGCAACCGTTTCGCTTGTCGGCAGGACGGAAATCACGCTCAACGACAAAAGCAAATCCGCATCGGGCGCGGTTACCGTGGCGCGTTATGCACGGTTTGCCGTGCCGGCGGGCGCGGCGCTTCTCGTTGAATCTTCCGTATTGGAACCCGTCTCCGCGTCTTTTCGCATTCCGCCCGGAGTCACCGTTTCGCTGTTGCAAAACGCGCCCGTGTTGCTCGCCGCAAAAACGCCGCTCGCGCCAAACGGAATCCTGCAAGGATGGTTGCCCGCGCACCACCGGACGACAATGACAATCGGGCGCGACAATTCCAATTTGATTCTCGGCGCAAACGCCGAAGCCGGTTTTTTGGGCGAAGTCGTCGTCACTTCCGCCGCGCAAACAATCACCATGAATTCCGAAGGCGCTTTTATTTTACCGGCGGGCGGCACGATAAAAATAGAAGATAATTTTAATGATTTGCAATCCCGCTTTTTCTACAAAAGCCGAATGCCCGCGTCTTATTTCGGCGAAAACAAAAACAGTATTTTGAACGGGGGAAGTTTTCCGTTAAGCGTTTCTTTTAATAAAAGAAACTTCGTGTTGCCGCTTTTTGCCGACGCCAAAATCGCAAGGCGCGTTATTCCCGCGCCGCTTATCGTGTATCCGTGGCGCGAAAAAGCCGTTAACACGCTTGTCGTTACGCGCGACAATGCGCATCCGTATCCGCCCTGTTTTGACGCGCGCGATTTACCGAAACAAGCCCGGACCTTTTTGGAAAACCAAAATATTTATTACGCCGTAGCGCCCAACTGCCATTACGGTTCGCCCGCGCGGTGCGGCGAAAACGGCATTACGCTTTCCGTAGCGGCGGGCGCAAACATCGCCGCCGCCGCCGCATTCACGCTCGCCCATAATTTCACCGCCGTCATTTCCGGCGCGCAAACAATCACCGTTACGGACGGCAAACCGGAAACCAATTTAACGCTAAACTCAAAAAGCGTTTTAGAAATCGCCAATACGGTCGTTGCGGATATAACGACATTTACGCGCATTGATTTTCCTAAATCTTTATTTGAACGGGAGCAAAAAGTAACGCTCTATGAAGGAAACACCATAACGATTTCCGGGGAAAAAGAATTAACGCTCGCCGCCGGAAAAGAAATTGTGATTCCGTCCGGCGCGCGCATTACCGCCGGAGACCGGACGCGGATTGAAAACGCGGAAGCGTTATTAATTTACAGCCCCGCGCCGGTTTTCTATTCCGCCTGCCTTGGCAATACGCCCCCGTCCGAATTAAATATTACTTTGACTTCCGGATTAACATCTGCTCTTAAATTTGTCCGGCAAGGCGGCGGCGGCGCGGATTTAACCGCGCCATGCCAATGGCTGGACGACGACGAAAACGCGGACGGCGATTTATTGTATACCGTCCGTCCGCCGCAAACCGCCCCGCCGTCAAACAACGATTTCTTCATGTTTTTCGGCGGGCGCGTCCGCGTGGATTAATTTGCGGATTAGTTTTTTGCCGCTTTGCGCGCAATGTTTTTTTGCGCCGCCGCAATGCCGCGCATTTTACTTCGCTTCGTTAACTACCGTTTCCGGCACTTGCCGGAGGTTTTTGATAATCCGCAAAAACGCCATGACGCGCAAAATCTGGTAGGTAATGTCTATCTGCCACCAGCGAAATCCCTGCCGCGCGCTGCCCGGATAACGGTGGTGGTTGTTGTGCCACCCTTCGCCGAAAGTCAGCAACGCCACCATCCAGTTGTTGCGGCTGTGGTCGTCCGATGCGTAGGGGCGTTTGCCGAATAAATGGCACAGGGAATTGACGCAAAAAGTCGCGTGGTATACCGCCACCGTGGAAATAAAACCGCACCAAACGAGCATTTGCATGCCGTTGGTTTCCAGCTGCGGATGCGCCGTTGCCAGCCATTCGCCAAAACCCCACATGCCGGACAGAAAAATAATCGGCACGAGCCAGTCAAAACGGTTCAAAAACATTAATTCCGGATAACGCGCAAAATCGCGCACCGATTGGTAGCGCGTGGGAAAATTCTTTTCGCAGGTAAACCAGCCGAAGTGGCTCCACAGCACGCCCTGCAAAGGCGAGTGCGCGTCTTCTTCCGAATCGGCGTATAAATGATGGCGGCGGTGGTGCGCCGCCCACCACAACGGCCCGCGTTGAATCGCGGTCATTCCCGCCACGGCGAACATAAACTGCCAAAAGCGGTTTGCTTTAAACGCGCGGTGCGAAAAATAACGGTGATAAAACGCGGTCAGCGCAAACACCCGAAACGCGTACCAAAACAACGCCGCCCACAACGCCGCCGCGCTTGCGCCGGTGTAAAACGCCGCGAAACAGCCGAGATGCACCAGCACGAACGGAAAACAGCGCGACCATGCAAATTTTTTATCGGACGCGGTTTCGTCCGTAATAAAATCGGAATCCGCCCACGAGCGCACGACAACTTTGGCGCGATGCCAAAACCCTTCCCCCGTTGCGGCAAAAGCGCCGCTTTCCGGCTTCATCCGCGCTTGCGCCGGAATTTTTGAATTGCCTGCAACTGCGCGACCGCCTGCGCCAGCTCCGCCTGCGCCGCGGCGTAATCCATCCCCTTGCCTTCGCCGCTTTGCAGTTTGGCTTCCGCCGCCTGCCGCGCTTCTTCGGCGCGCGCTTCGTCCAGCGCATCGCCGCGCTCCGCGACATCGGCGAGGACGGTAATTTTATCCGGCTGCGCTTCCAGCACGCCGCCGGAAACATAGATAAATTCTTCCCCGCCGTCCGGCAGGTTGATTTTGAGCACGCCGGGTTTGATGCGCGTCAAGAGCGGCGTGTGTCCCGGCAAAATGCCGAGCTCGCCCCCCTCGCCCGGCGCGACAATCATCGCGGCTTCGCCGGAATACAAAGATTTCTCCGAACTCACCACTTCAATTTTAATGGTTTTCGCCATGTGTTTTGCTCCTCTCAAGCGCAAAAAATAATTGTCATGCTCACGCCGTTGCTTTCATTTTTTCGGCTTTTTCTTCGGCTTCTTCTATGCCGCCGACCATGTAAAACGCCTGCTCCGGCAGGTGGTCGTAGTCGCCGTCGACGATGCCGCGAAAGCCGCGCAGGGTGTCTTTGAGCGAAACATATTTGCCCGATGCGCCGGTGAATACTTCCGCCACAAAAAACGGCTGCGACAAAAAACGCTGGATTTTGCGCGCCCGCGATACCGCCAATTTGTCGTCCGGCGCAAGCTCGTCCATCCCCAAAATGGCGATAATATCGCGCAATTCTTTATACCGCTGCAAGGTGTTTTGCACATCGCGCGCCGTGTTGTAATGTTCTTCGCCCACCACCAGCGGGTCCAGCTGCCGCGAAGTGGAATCCAGCGGGTCTACCGCCGGATAAATCCCCAATTCCGCCACCTGCCGGGACAGCACTACGGTGGAATCCAAGTGCGCGAAAGTCGTCGCCGGAGACGGGTCGGTCAGGTCGTCCGCCGGCACATATACCGCCTGCACCGAAGTAATGGACCCTTTTTTGGTGGATGAAATGCGCTCCTGTAATTTGCCCATTTCTTCCGCCAATGTCGGCTGGTAGCCCACGGCGGAAGGCATCCGCCCCAGCAACGCCGAGCATTCCGTCCCCGCCAGCGTAAAGCGGTAGATATTGTCCACAAACAGCAGGACATCGCGCCCTTCGTCGCGGAAGTTTTCGGCGATTGTGAGCCCGGTTAATGCCACGCGCAAGCGGTTACCCGGCGGCTCGTTCATTTGCCCGTAGACCAGCGAAACTTTGTCCAAAACATTGGATTCTTTCATTTCGTAGTAAAAATCGTTGCCTTCGCGGGTGCGCTCGCCCACGCCGGTAAATACCGAATAACCGGAATGTTCAATCGCAATATTGCGGATTAATTCCATCATATTCACTGTTTTGCCCACGCCCGCGCCGCCAAAAAGCCCGACTTTGCCGCCTTTGGCGAAGGGACAGACCAAATCTATGACTTTGATGCCGGTTTCCAGCAATTCTTGGCTGGGCGACAATTCTTCGTAAGACGGCGCGGGCTGGTGAATCGCCCGGCGCGATTCTTCGCCGATAGGCCCGGCTTCGTCAATCGGATTTCCCAAAACATCCATAATCCGCCCCAGCGTTTTTTGCCCGACCGGGACTTCAATCGGCGCGCCGGTGTCAAGGACGACCAGCCCGCGCCGCGCCCCTTCGGACGCGCCAAGCGCAATTGTGCGCACCACGCCGTCTCCGAGTTGCTGCTGCACTTCCAGCACCAGCCCGCCCCCGTCCGGCACGGTCAGCGCGTTATACACCCGCGGCATCTTATCCGCCGGAAATTTGGCGTCAATCACCGCCCCGATAATTTGGATGATTTTTCCCTGCGTTTCTTGTTCGCTCATAGTTTTCTCCTGTTGGCGGGCGCGAAATACCGAAGCCGCGGCGCTGCGCCCAAAGCCGCGCGGGGGTTAATATTACTACAAACGGCGCTCATCCGTTACCTTTTGCCGCCGCCATTTTTTCGGCAAAAAGCGCGAACAAATAGCGCGCGTTGCGCCGCACGGATTCTTCGGAATCGTCGCCGACAACATCCAGCCCCAAATGCAAGTTGCCGCGGTTGGTTTTAATGATGAGTTGCGCGAAATCCGCGGCGGCGACGGCGCGGAGCATTTTGGGTTTTAGTTCAAACGCCGCCGAAGAGGTTTCGGCGGAATCCCAACTCCCCGCGGGGGTGTAATTGAATTCGTCGCCGGCGCGGCGCAAAGTCGCCCGGCTGTTCCCGGCGCGGATTTCCAAGCCGCGGATGTCTACCGGCGGACCAAAAACCGCAACCGGCAGATAAATATTTTCCCGCCGCGCATTCCAAAACAGCCCCGCCCGCACAAACGGCTTATCCCAAAAATCCCCCCCGCGCAACCGCACGAAAACTTCGCGCCCGCCGATTTCCACTTTGTGCGGCGCGGCGACGTCTTTTTCATCCCAAACCGCCACCGGATGCAAAATCATTTCCATATTGCCGCCGCTCCCCCGCAAGCGAATTTCCGGCGCTTTCTCCGCCCCCGCCCCCGCGCCGAATTTCCCGCCCAATTGCGCCAACTCCCCGCCGCAGGAAGACAGCAAAGCGCCCGCCAGCAAAAACGCAAGCGGGACTAAACCCGCCCAAAATCGCGGGCGAGTTTTCATCCAATTTTATTCGGCATGTAAATCAACCATGGATTATCCTCCCCAACCGCCGCATTTGCATGGCGTTCAAAAAGATAGATTTCTCCTTTTTGCTCAAAAATTTAAGTAAGATTAAACCGCCGCCGCGCCGCCGACTATTTCGGCGATTTCCTGCGTGATGCTCGCTTGGCGCGATTTGTTATACGCCAATTGCAATTCGTCTATCAGATTACCCGCGTTGTCGGACGCCGCTTTCATTGCGACCATCCGCGCCGCTTGTTCGGAGGCGATGTTTTCCGCCGCCGCTTGGTAGACCACCGCTTCTACAAAACGCGTCAGCAAAGTATCCACCACCGGCGCGGCTTCCGGCTCGTAGAGATAATCCCATGAATATTCGCGCCGCGATTCGGCGAGCGCGGCGTCCGAAATCGGCAGCAACTGCTCCACCACCGGCTCTTGTTTGACGGTGTTGATAAAACGGGTAAACAGCAAATCCACCCGGTCAACTTCGCCCTTGCGAA
>JBPCWY010000096.1:0-2999 GCA_051009035.1 Gammaproteobacteria bacterium | reverse complement strand
TTCCGCTCCCTTTGCCGTTGCCGGTACCAGTGCCGACGCCGATCCCTACGCCGGTGCCCACGCCCACGCCGTTAGCCCCCCCAGGCGCGCCCGTGCCTACGCCGGTTCCGACGCCGACGCCCACACCGTTCCCACAACCTCAGCCACAACCGCAGCCGCAGCCGCCAGCCCGTAGGCCGCGGGAGTGTCCGCCCTGTGAGACGGTGAAGCGTCGGCGTCGACGTAAGGGCAAATGCCGTGAAGGCTTCTTCCGCGAGCGGCCTAACGAGACCGAGTTCATCACCTGGCGCGAGGAGAACTGCGCGCCACCACTCCCACGCTTCTAGGAGGTTTTTCAGAAATGCCAGTCATCCAAAAATTTGTCGACGATTTGGCGGCAGGCGGTGTACTCGAGAACGCGCTAGCAGGTAGTGCCTTCGAGTTCGCGCCGCGCAACCAAGTCATTTCGATTGGTGTTGTTTCCAACATCCTCGGCGGCTTCGTGACAATCCAAGTAGGAAGCTCGATTGTGCTCGAAGAATCGCCAGCTGTTGTGAAGACAACGTTCCCCGTGATCCCCGACGAGATGTACTACCAGGACATCGCTGCACAAGGGGACCGCATCGTGGTTAGGTTGCGGAACTCTGCAGTAGGTGTGATGGACTTCCGCATCATTGTGCAGACGACCAATCTGTAATGGCGCGGATTCAAACCGTTGCAGAGGGCTTCACAGGACTTCTAGGCGTCAAAGCGGAGGGACTCACCCCCGCGGACGTGAGTGAAGTTCTAGTTCCGACTCTCGATTTGTTGGCGTTTTACGCGTCGAACAAAGGCCCAGAAGTTCAGGCGAATGCTGGTGCGCCTGGAGGTGTTGGTGCGGAGATTCAGATCGCCGTGCCTGAGTCGGAGCTCTGGTACATTCACAACGTCCACGGAAGGATTCAGTACGGAGCGGCGGGCTCGCAGATCTACACGCTCGCCCTGTTGCACAAAAACCTTCCAATCGTCGGCGGTGGTCTGTCGGAAACGTGCCTAGCTCAGAACGAGCTTCGTGCGGGGCAGAACAGCGGAGGCAAGGCTTACGTGACGTACGCGTCTCCGCAGCCGTACTTCGCCCCTGCTGGAAGCATCTTCTCTCTGGAAGTTGCTGACGCTACTGGTGGTTTTACTGGTGTGACTTTCCAGGTCGAAGTGCTCTTTACCCAGGTTTCCAGCTTCCCAGGGGCAACTTCTCCCTCGGTCTAGCTCGGAGTTCGTCGAAAGCCCCGTTGTGCGTTGCAGCGCGCACTCCGGGGCTTTTTTCTGTCGACCGTGTCACGGAACCGCCGCCCGTAGGGCGTCATAATAGGCGCCCTGGCGCCCTCTTCTTATCCAAAATAGGATTGGGGGCGGGTCTGGCGGGTTCCCACCTGCACACTTCGTGCCAGTAACAGGTTCCCCAGACGTTATCAACAGGTTTTCAACAGGAGACGTGGTATGGAATCGATGTTCGTTTTGAGTTTGTTGGTTGTGTCGACGGTCTTTTCGTGCGTAGCGCTCGCAATCGGTGTGTTGGCGCTCAGTCGCGGAAGGGAGTACTTGGAGCTGCGCACCAGATGGCAGCAATTGACAGACGCGTATACGCTCGCAGCAAAGGAAATGCAGCAGTCCATAACAGTGTGGGAAGGCACTTTGGACCGCCTCGAGGACAAGGTCACCAACCTCGAAGGATCGTTCAAAAAGTTCCGGTCGCGTGTGAACATGAGGCAGCTTCGTGAGCGAGACGAGCCGGAACAGGAGACCACGGAAGCGAAGATCGTTCTCCCGAGCGACCGTCCGTTGAACGAAGCCGAAAAAGCTGTATTGCGCCGGACCCTCGGCATGCGCCAGATGGGTTTGGAGCCTGCAGCCGTTCCACGCGACATAACGGAGGACTAAATCATGGCAACGAGAGAAGTCGCAGCGTTGATTTCCCTGATGGGCGGGGCGACCGCCGCATCGCAAACGCTGATGGCCCAAGCAATGGGCACGCGTCGACCGCGTCGGAAGAAACGCGCGACGCGGAAGAAGCGCACAACGAGTCGGCGTCGTCGAACGACAGGCCGTAGGAAAACCAAGGCGCAGATCCGCGCCGAGCGTTTGAAGAACCTGGCCAAGGCGCGCCGAGCGCGCAAACGTAAGGCGCGAAGTAGGCGGTAATGCCGAACGGTCCAGACGCGCCGCCACCTGATGTCGTCCCGACGTTCCCGGACATCTTCCCGAGGGGACCGAAGTTCCCGCGTCAGTTCCCACCTGAACCGATCTTCGATCCGGTCACTTGTGAACGACTCGCTAGAATTAAGGTCCCGGGTGGCGGTCGCACGATCGCTGACTTTGTGCGCGAAAATCCTGGAGTGCGACCGCAAATTGGCGGTACTTGCACGCCTGCACCGCCGCCTAGACCAACTCCGCCGCCGCCGCCGCCTCCTCCGCCGCCTCCGCAAACGCCAGGGGTAGACATCGATGTCCCAGAAGCACCGCCCGGATTCGACCCGAACGTCCCGCAAATTACCGTGGGTCGACCTCCTACTCTCGGCTTCGTTGCGCCAGGCGCGACGCCTTCGGTCCTGCAAGCCATACTTTCTGCTGAAGCTGCCGTCGCCGCTCAACGCGGAACAGCTGTCGGAGCGTCGCGGGGAGCGCGATTCGGATTCCTAGGTGCAGTCGCTGCAGCTTTAGCTGGCGGTGCTATACTTGTTGGGTTCTCAATTGCTGAGCAGAGGGCTGAAGCGCGACGCCGGGAACAGAGGATTCGACTGGAAGCTGAGGCGGTAACCCGAATTCGAGCGGGGGGACCGGTCGAACTACCTCAAATCGGTACAATAACGCTTGAGCCACAGCCTTCCGGCCCTTTCCCGGCGTTGGCGCCCGCGATTGCGCAACCGCAGCCGGCCCGTGTATTACCGGTTACCACCGCGCCCGCGGTCGCGCCAACGCCCTTCGAACTCCCGTTTCCGCCCGTGACGGCTCCAGAAATTTTGTTTCCACGGCCTGTGGCGCCT
>JBPCWY010000095.1:0-4204 GCA_051009035.1 Gammaproteobacteria bacterium | reverse complement strand
AGCAGGGCGGCGAACAGGAGCGCCAGGTAGGCGATTGAGAATGAAAATAGGCGGCGTCCGTCCGCGTCCGACAGCGTTTTTTGCAACCGCCGCGCCAGCCAAAAAAAGCGCGCGCCCAATAATACCGCCGCGCATAGATAGGCAAAACCCGACATTCCCGCCGCAAACGGCAGCAGTGAAACGCAAAATAACATCGCGCTATACAGCACAATTTGTCCGGCGGTGAAGGGTTTGCCGTGCGTTACCGGCAACATCGGCAGTCCGGCGGCGGCGTATTCTTCGGCGCGGTATATCGCCAGCGCCCAAAAATGCGGCGGCGTCCATACAAAAATAATCAAAAACAGCAACAGCGGCTCAAAAGTCAGCGCATCGGAAACCGCCACCCAGCCCAACGCCGGAGGCATCGCGCCCGCCGCGCCGCCGATGACGATATTTTGCGGCGTATTTCGCTTTAATGCCAGCGTATAAACCGCCGCATAACCGAAAAAAGTCGCCGCCGTCAACATCGCCGCCAGCGCGCCGCCAAAACGCGCCGTGAGCCAAATCCCCGAAACGCCCAGCAATGCCGCAAAAAACGCCGCATCGCGCGCGCCGATGCGTCCGGACGGCAGCGGACGCCGGCGCGTGCGTTTCATCGCCGCGTCAATGTAAATTTCCGCCAAACAATTAAACGCCGCGCCGGAAGAAGCGACAAGCGAAATTCCGACCAGCGCGAGCAAAACTGGCAACGGCTCCGCCGGATGGGAAAACGCCGCCAACGCCGCGCCGACTGCGGCGGTGAACGCAATTAACGCCACAACGCGCGGTTTCGTCAGCGCCCAAAAATCGCGGGCGAGCGCGCCGATTTCTCCGGCTATCATGGGCGGGAAGGGCGCGGCGCGCCGGATAAATTGATTTTCGCAAACATCATCCCTATTGTAGCGGCAATTAGCACGGCAACGGCGTTATGCGCCAATGCCGACCAAATCGGCAAGCCCGCCAAGACATTGACCGCGCCCAAAACGGCTTGCGCCGCCGGTAAAATCCATAACAATACCGCCGCGCCGCGCGCTTTTTCCCGCCACAAAACCGCGCCAAAGGCAAACAGCAAAATCAGCGCGACCGGAGCAAATGCGCGGTGCGTCCAGTGAATCGTCGCCAGCGCGGCGTCCGATACCGCCGCGCCCGTTGCGTCCAAATACAATTCGCGCCCCGGCGCAAAACCGCTCCAATCGGTTTGGGGCGGCAGCCACCCGCCCCGGCATAAGGGGAAATCCGGACACGACAACGCCGCGTAATTTGCGCTAACCCAGCCGCCCAAAAAAATTTGTACGGCAAGCGCCGCCGCCGCCGCCGCCGCCAAAACGCGCAATAAACGCGGAGGCGCGCGCGGCAACGGGCGCGCCGTCAGCGTAAAAGCGAGCGCGGCGAGAATCAGCGCGCCGCCCAATAAATGCGCGACGACGATAATCGGGCGCAAACCCTGCGTTACGGTGAGCATGCCGAGCAATGCCTGCGCAATAACCAGCGCCGCCAAAAACAGCGGGGCGCGCGGGCGGGGCGTTTGCCGCCACGACAATCCGGCGGCGGCGAATAAAATTAATCCAAGCACGCCCGCGACATAGCGGTGTCCGAGTTCAATCCGCGCTTTGCGCGCGTCCAGCGGGGCGTGCGGCGAATGGGCGGCGGCGGCGGCGGCGGACGGGACACCGACAACTTGTCCGTAACATCCCGGCCAATCCGGGCATCCCAGCCCGGCGTCCGACAAGCGGGTATACGCGCCGGCGGCAATCACAAAAAACGCCAGCGGCGCGGCGCACTGCAACAAACGGCGGACGGTTTTATTCCCCATGCCGCAACAAGCCGGATTCTTTTAAGATTTGGGAGGAGAGTTCTTCCACCGAGCGGCTGGTTGCGTCAAAATACGAAATGCCGCAGGCATCGTATAAACGCAGGGCGGCGCGCACTTCATGCGCGCATTTTGCCGGTTCGGCGTAGGCGCTGCCGGGCCGCCGTTGTTCGCGGATTTGCGCGAGGCGGACGGGGGAAATCGTCAGCCCGTAAATTTTTTGTTTATGCGCGGCGAGCGGGGCGGGCAGGGAATCCGCCTGTAAATCTTCGTCCACCAGCGGATAGTTTGCGGTAAAAACGCCGAAATGCAGGGCGAGATACAGCGAAGTCGGCGTTTTGCCGGAACGCGAAACGCCGACCAGAATTAAATCCGCCCGCTCCAACCCGCGCACCGCCCCGCCGTCGTCAAAATCCATGGCAAAATTAAGCGCGTCAATGCGCCGCTGGTATCCTTTTTCGCGGGACGAATGCGCCGCTCCGGCGGCGTGCGATGCTTTGACGCCCAGCTCCGCTTCCAGCGGGCGGGTGAAAATTTCCAAACAATCCATCACCATCGCGCCGCTTTCGGACATCGCCGCGCCCAGCGATTCGTCCGCAAAAGTGTGGAACAAAATCGGGCGGGCGCCGTCTTTGCCGCTTTCGCGGATTTGCGCGGCGGCGGCGGCGGCTTTTTCGGCGTCATCTACAAAAGCGATTGTTTGCGGCGAAAATTCCACGCCGCCAAACTGCGACAAAACGCTGCGTCCGAGCGCCTCCACAGTAATGCCGGTGCTGTCCGAAACAAAAAAAACGGGGCGTTTCATTTGCGTAATTTTAACAGATTTGCCCGCGTTTTTCGCGCGCCGTTTTTGCATGGCGCGGTTTTGTTTATAATATGAAATTATGGGATACAAGCACACGCCGGAAGCGCGGAAAAAAATGCGGCAAAAGAAGTTGGGCAGGAAATTGTCCGCGGAACATCGCGCCAATATTGGCAAGGGGGTCAAAGGATTAAAACGCACCGCCGAGCAGCGGGCGCGAATGAGCGAAGTGCAGAGGAATCTTCCGCCGGAAGTTATTGAAGCCAAGAGCGCGAAAATATCCAAAAAATTAAAGGGAAAGAAGCAAACTCCGTCAATGAAAAAACGCCGCCCCCATCCGTTGCGCGGGACAAAAATTTCCCCTGAAACGCGGGAAAAAATTCGGCAAACAAAACTTAACCAATCGCCCGAAACGCGAAAGAAAATTTCGGAGAAGATTTCGGCGGGGTTGCGCGCGGCGTGGGCGGCAAAGAGAAAACAGCGGAAAGCAAAAGAATAAACGGATATGAAAAGCGGCGCGATTAAAGGACGCGGGGCGGCGAATTCTCCGGCGGGGCGGTTTGATAAAACGGCGCGCGAAGATTTTGACGACGGCTGGGAGACGGAGGGCGAAGCGCTTTCGCCGCCTGAAACTATTGTCCGCTGGGATACCGCGAAAACAATTCTTACCGAAAACGATTCGCCCGATATTCCGCACGAATTGTCCGCCAATCCTTACCGCGGCTGCGAACACGGCTGCGTTTATTGTTTTGCGCGCCCGTCCCACGCTTTTTTGGGATTGTCGCCGGGGTTGGATTTTGAGACGCGCATTTTTGCCAAACAAAACGCGCCGGAATTGTTGCGCCGCGAATTGTCGCGCCCCGGCTACCGCCCGCGCCCGCTGTCTTTGGGAATCAACACGGACGCTTACCAGCCGCTGGAGCGCAAATTGCAAATCACCCGCCAAATGCTGGAAATTCTCGCCGAATGCCGCCATCCCGTTTCGCTGATTACCAAATCCGCGTTGATTGAGCGCGATTTGGATATTTTGGCGGCGATGGCAAAAGATAATTTAGTGGATGCGGCGGTATCGCTGACTTCCATGAATGCGCCATTGACCCGAAAATTGGAGCCGCGGGCGGCGGCGCCGGCGCGGCGGTTAAAAATAATCCGCAATTTGTCCGAAGCCGGGGTGCCGGCGGCGGTGTTGCTTGCGCCGGTGATTCCGGCGGTGAATGACGGCGAAATTGAATCGCTGCTCGCCGCCGCCGCCGAAGCGGGCGCAAAAAGCGCGGGTTATGTCGTTTTGCGCCTGCCGCATGAATTAAAAGAAGTTTTCGCCGGATGGCTGGCGGAGCATCTGCCGCAACGGGCGGCGAAAGTAATGTCGCAAGTGCGGGCTTTGCACGGCGGGCGCGATTATGCGCCGCAATTTTTTGCCCGCCACCGCGGAAAAGGCGTGCTGGCGGACCTCATCGCCCGCCGTTTTGCCGTCGCCCGCCGCCGTTATCATTTGGATGCGCCCCGCAAAAATGAATTGCGCGCCGATTTATTCCGCCCCCCGCAAACCGCGCAACGGAGTTTAATTTAATCCC
>JBPCWY010000094.1:0-4344 GCA_051009035.1 Gammaproteobacteria bacterium | reverse complement strand
GCGCGCCCGCCCCGCCGCGCGTCCACGGGCGGTTTTGCAACAGCGTCAAAAACCAGCTATGAAAAGTATGCGCGGTAAAAACATATTCCGGGTCGTCCGCCAGCAAAACGCGTTTATAACATTCCGCTATCGCGGGTTCGCGCTTGGCTTCGCATTTTGACAGGCGCTCCATTTCCGCAAGCAATCGTTCGCGGATTTCGCCCGCCGCCTTATTCGTAAAAGTAATCGCCAAAATTTCGCCCGGCTTCGCGCCGCCGCGCAAAAGACAAAGCAGCCGCTTAATCAATTTCCGCGTCTTCCCGCTCCCCGCGCAAGAAACGATGACGCGGGAATCTATATTCGTTATTTTTGGGGGCGCGGTCATTTAAACAATTTTACGGGCAACGCGTCCCCGTCCGGATATGTCCGGTCGTAATCCCAATCCGGCGAAAATCCTTGGGATTTTGCGAGCGCAATTAACGGCGGAATCACCGCGCCATAGGCGGCGGAAAGTTTTTGCCGGGTCGGCGGCGGATTAATATTAACGCGCAAATCGCCGGTATACGAATCAACAATATCCTTCCAGCCGGTTTTTGGCGCGGAAGAATTGTAAACCGCGAGGGCGTTGTATTGTAAATTGACAAACTTGTTAAAATATTTTTCCGCGCTCGGCAAGTAATCGCTTTTTTTCGCGTTGGCGGTTTTTGCCGCGGGAATCAAATTCCACAAACGGTTATGCCCGACAAAACTCCACGGCACATAATGGTCCAATTCAAAATCGTCCGCCGCGGTTATGGACGCGCCGCTGTATACGCACTTAATGCCGCCCATGCGCCCAATCATTTCGCGCCACCATTTTCGTTCTTTGCCGAGTTGCGCGCGCCTTTCCGGTTGCGCGATTTTGGCGATAATGCCCGGCGTATTCGGATTTCTGGACTGCAAAAAAGTAATCCACTTAAACAATCCCCACCCGCGGACGATTGGGCGGTTGCGGGAAAAATAGCGAACCCATGCGCGGTGGACTACAATATCCGCCCCGCGGCAATTTTCGGCAAAATGGTAGGGAGGCGGATTATCGCCGGCGGAGAGGGCAGCCGCCAATTCCCTAATTTTTGCGGCGGCGGCATCGCTGCGGGCGGGCAATTTTTCCCTGCTCCGAATAAACGGCGCGAGCCATTGTTGCGGCACAAAGCGGGACAAATTCCGGCAAACATCATTAAAAGCCGTTTTGCTTTCATGCGTTTCGCCGATTTCGGAAAGGAGGGATTTTGTTCCGGAAAAATTAGCCGCCCGCGCCAAAGTTTCATAATACTCCCCCATTTTATCGGACGCGCCAAAATTAAGCCGGTAACGCCGCAGGCAATAATCCGCCATATTAATCATTTCGCGGAAAACGGCGCTTTGGGGAATAACAACGGGCGAAGATTTTACCGCGCCATTCGGCAGGGATTCCAGCAATCCCAAAAACCACAAAAACTTGTAAGAGTTCGTAGTATCGGACAAGGATTCGGACAACGCGCCAATATCCAGCCCGGAGTCGTCGGGCAACCGCGCACTCATTCGGAAAAATGAGCGCGGAAGCGAAAAAAGCGAAAATGCACGCGGGCAGTTTTCATGGTTGCGCGTATCATACCATATTTAACGGGCGATAAAAAATTTAGCGAACCTTAAAAATAGCCGCGAGCGCGGAATAATGCGCGAAAAACGCGCGATTATTCCGAAGCAATTTTTTGCACTTCGTTAAGAATGTCCCGTATTTCTTTTGGGACATCCATGTTTGCTTTTTGCATCATTTTGGCTCCATGAAGCCCAAGCGCCGTCTTAAAATAAGCGCTAACATCGTGCTCATGTATAACTTGATTTACCCTCTTGCCCGTAAAGCTGTCTTTGCTGACAAGGCAAGAAGGTTTAAGGTGTTGATTAATTATATCAACAATAATTTCAATAGGATAATAATCCTCAATAGTGCCTTTGGATAAGCGAAATATTTTTTTGAGATTAGGAATCTCTCCGTTCTCGCCCATCACGCGGCTCAAGTCGGATTCTACCTGCTCTCCGTCTTTGTCAAGCGCAAGAACGCATGGTATTCCGTAAGAATTAAGCAAACGGATTATTCGTCCTGCATTATTCTTTCCGTTCATATTAATAATTCCAACGCCAAGCTCAAATTCGTTAATTCCCGCCATTTCCATAAAAACGGGAAATCCATCTTCTTCGGTTTTTCCTTCAACCAACAAGGCGCAGTTTCCGCCGCCCTTTAACAGCGCATCGGATGCTTTGATTCCCAATTCCTCCCTAACTTCATATGGCGAATTTTCGTCAAAAACTTTGGCAATAGTATTGCCGTTTTTTGTTCGCGTGAACAAAATATTATTTTCATATTTTGTTCTGTCAATAAAAACCGCGGAATGCGTAGTGACCAAAACCTGCGATTTTTCGCTAATATCTTGGATAACGCTCAATAATTGGCGTTGCGCTTTGGGGTGCAAACTATTTTCCGGCTCTTCCATGAAAAAGATAAAATCTTCCTTAATATCGGACTCCGCGATATACCTAAACAAGGAAATAATAATATTATTTTGCGTTCCCGCTCCTCGATTTTCCACAGGAATACCGTTGATTTTTTCATCGGAGAGTTTGGGCAGCAAATTAATGCCCTCAACGGGGTCTATGTGCAAGTCGTCAAAATCTAATTTAATAGATTCATTTTTCAGTTGTTCTCGCAAAAATTTCTGAATCTTTTCTTGCGGCTCTTTGACGAATTCTCGCATGAATTTTTCAATGCGGGCAACAGAGTCCTCGGCATCGCTGTTTTTAATTGCGTTTCTGATTTTAGCGCGAATCATTTTGCCAAACAATGCCGATTTCGTCATTGCAAACTGGCCGGCAATATTTCTTTGCACGGGAACAAAAACAACATGGTCGTCCGAAAACAAGTTCATTATTTTCTTGGGCGCGGCATCGCGCTCTCCGTTTTTCAAGATAACGAAATATTTCGGCGCTTTGTCAAAATCAAATATCCCTTCAATTTGGATATTCCCGGATTCTTGCAGAAGAGGCGAATCTATTTCCGAATCGGAATGATTAAGAGTTAATGTAATCTTAATAGGGGGAGGAGAGGTCTGGCTATCGCCCCGTTTATACCAGTCATTAATATCGGCTAGCTTTTTTTGCACAAAAAACGCCTCAAGCGCATAGAAAAAAGATGTTTTACCGACATCGTTTTCGCCAATAATTACGCTGAATTGGTCAAGAGGGCACTCAATATACTGGAGCGCCCTGTAATTTTCAACAATTGCGTGTGTGATTTTCATGTTGTTCTCCTTTGGAGGGGTTATATTCTTGAAACGGTTGATTTTGCCGCGCCCGTGCTGTTGCTTGGCAAATTTCCCATTTCGCAACAATTATACCATTATTGGGGGATTTTTGCAATAGTATGCCCGACGATATTTTGCGGGAAAAAGCGGCTTTTGTCCGCTCCCGTCCGACGGTTCGTCCGGCGCAGGAATACGGCGATTTTTCCGCATGCATGGAAAAAATAACCAACGGCGGTTTGGACGGCAAATCCAGCGGCGGCAGGGTTTCGTTGTCCGGCGGCAACTGCGTGGATTACGCCGCTTTTGTCGGGTTTCGGGGGGACGAGCCGGCGCGGATTGCGAGAATGCGGGAGCGCAACAAAAATGACGGGGCGGAATACAAAAACGGCGGCGACCCGCATTCCGCCGTTCCGGAGGGCGAATATGTATACGCCCCGCTGGGCGGCATGGGCGTGTCCAAGGAAGATGTGTTCCGCTTTTGGGCGAAACAAAAATGGGATTTGCGCCTGCCGCATAATCTGAATTTTTCCAACTGCGTTTATTGCTTTCTAAAAGGTTCCGGCGTTCTTGCCGGCATTCTCGCCGACCGCAAAAAAACGGAAACGAAACTGCCGAAAAAATTGCGCCCGCAGGAAAATACGCCGGGCGATATTCGCTGGTGGGCGCGGATGGAAGAAAAATACGGGCGCGATTTGGTGCGCGAAAAACGCGCGATTCAAAACGAAAAAACCGCGGGCGAAAGACCGATTATCGGCTTTTGGGGGATGAACGGGCGGTTGTCTTACCGCCGCCTTGCCGATTCGCAATTTGCCCCTTCGGCGTTGTCGCAAATCGGCATGGAAAACGCCGCTTTGCCCTGCGATTGCACGGATTGATTTTGGTTTGGATTTTGCGCCGGTTTGCGCTACAATACGGGTATGTGGCAGTTTATTTTGGCGGGGTTTTTGGGGGCGGTTTTGGGGGCGGCGGCCGCCCAAGATGCGCCGCTTGTCGCCGGGGATGCGGCGGCGGGCAAGACGCTGTATGAGGGGCAATGCCTCGTTTGCCA
>JBPCWY010000093.1:0-7940 GCA_051009035.1 Gammaproteobacteria bacterium | reverse complement strand
AGCCGGAATCCAGCCAGCGGCGAAGCCGCTCCATTGTCGCCGGCGGCAAAAGTTTCCGCTTGGTGGAAAACACTGGATTCCGGCTTTCGCCGGAACGACGGCGGGGGAAGCAGGTTAGAGCGGCTGGCGGGTTGCGGCGGAATTTCCGCCTTCGCGGGAATGACGGGCAGGGGCGGGAATGACGGCGGGAGGCAGGAATGACGAGTGCGGGGGGGGGTTTAAGAAACCGCGCTTACTTCCATTTAATACTGCAACCGATGCTTGGTTTTTGTCCGTCTGCGGGGACGGGTTTGCCGGCGGTTAATAAATCTATTGCGCGGCGCAAATCTTCGCCGGTTACGGGAATGTTGTTGCCGGGGCGCGCGCCGTCAAATTGCCCGCGGTAGGCGCATTTTAAATCCGCGTCAAACAGGAAAAAATCCGGCGTGCAAGTCGCGTCGTAAGCGCGCGCCGTTTTTTGCGTTTCGTCGTATAAATAAGGGAAAGGATAGCCCGCGCGTTTTGCCGTTTCTTTCATTTTGTCCGGCGCGTCTTCGGGGTAGTTTTCGGCGTCGTTTGCGCTAACCGCCGCCATGCCGATTCCGCCGCCCGCATAATCCAAACCGAGCAGCGCCAAGCCGCTTTCAATGTGTTTGACAAACGGGCAATGGTTGCAGATAAACATGAGCAGCGTTCCCTTTTCGCCTTTGATATCGTCCAAACTAAACGGCTTGCCGCTCACCGTATCCGGCAACGAAAAATCGGGCGCTTTTTCGCCCAATGGAATCATGGAAGAAGGCGTTAATGCCATGTTTGCCGCTCCTTTTTTGGATTGGAATTTAATTAAAAAACGCCGCTTTCGGACGCGAATAAATTATACGGCAAAAGCGCGCAAGTTAAGAAATTTCCGATTAAGAAAATCCCAAATTAAAAAACTTCCGCATTAAGAAACTTCTTCCGGAAAATGTTTCAGCACGCAGCGCACCGGATTGGGGGCGGCTTGTCCGAGACCGCAAATGGAAGCGTCCGCCATCGCCTGCGATAATTCTTCCAGCAGGGCGGCGTCCCATTTTTCCGCTTCCATGAGTTTGACCGCTTTTGCCGTGCCGACCCGGCAAGGCGTGCATTGCCCGCAGGATTCGTCTTCAAAAAAGCGCATCATGTTTAACGCCGCATCGCGCGCCCGGTCTTTGTCCGATAAAATAATTACCGCCGCCGAGCCGATAAAAGTATCTTTGTCCGCCTGTTGCAGCGTGTCAAAATCCAGCGGAATGTCGCCCATTGCCGCCGGTAAAATTCCGCCCGATGCGCCGCCCGGCAAATAGGCGTAAAACTTTTCGCCGCATGCCATGCCGCCGCAATATTCGTCAATTAATTCCCGCGCGGTAATGCCCGCCGGAGCGATGTGGACGCCGGGTTTGTTCACCCGCCCGGAAACCGAAAACGAGCGCAAACCGCTGCGCCCGCGCCGCCCGTTTTGTGCAAACCATTCCGCGCCGTTTTTCAAGATTTGCGGAATCCAATGCAGCGTCTCCATATTATGCTCCAAAGTGGGGCGGCGAAAAACGCCGACTTGCGCGACAAACGGCGGGCGCAGGCGCGGCTCGCCCCGTTTGCCTTCTATGGATTCAATCATCGCCGATTCTTCGCCGCAAATATACGCCCCCGCGCCGCGCCGTAAATGGATTTCCGGCACGGCAAAACCGGCGGCGCACAAGGCGGCGGTTTCCGTTTCCAGCATCCGGCGGCAGCCGTGGTATTCGTCCCGCAGATAGATATAAATATCAGTCGCGCCCACCGCCCACGCCGCAATAAGCGCCCCTTCCAAAAATAAATGGGGCGTTTGTTCCAAAAAATGGCGGTCCTTAAAAGTCCCCGGTTCGCCTTCGTCAATATTGACGGCGAGCGCTTTGTCGCCGGGAATGTCGCGGACGATTTGCCATTTGCGCGCCGCCGGAAAACCCGCGCCGCCCAGCCCGCGCAAGTTGGATTTTTCCAAAACGGCGATAATATCCGCGGGGACGCGCGCGCCGTTTGCGCATTCGCGGTAAAAATCGTAACCGCCGCTTTGCCGGTATGCGGCGAAAGTTTGGGCGGCGGGGACGGCGGGGGCGAAATCGCCGCGCCCGACCGCCGCCGCGGTTTTTTCGGCGTCCGCGCATTCCAGCGCGTTTTGTCCGACAACCGCAACCGGTGCGGCGGCGCAACGCCCGACGCAGGGCGCGGCAATTACCCGCGCTTTGCCGCCCAGCATTTTTTGCAGGGATTCCATCAGCGCGCCGCCGCCCGCCATTTCGCACGACAAAGAGCGGCAGACGCGGACCGCCACGGCGGGCGTTTCGCCGTTTTCCGCGACATCAAAATGGTGGTAGAAAGTGGCGACTTCAAACACCGCCGCGGGGGGCAAATTCATTTCTTCGGCGAGCGCCGCCAAGTGGTTTTTGGCGAGGCATCCTTCCGCGTCCTGCACGCGGTGCAGGTTTTCAATGAGAAATTCCGCCGCGCGCGGGCAGTCGCCCAAAATCGCCCGCACGCGGTTGCGGGCGCCGTCTTCTACGGGCGTCCCCTTGGGTTTTAAGCGCGCTTGCATGCGCCGAAATTTAACCGGCTTGTTTTCGCCCGTCATTGCCTCTCTCTTTTTTTCTTTTTTATTCGCAAGCGCGATTATAACAAATTACGGGCAACCGCCCCCCGCTTTTTAATAATTTTCCCGCGGAGAAGCGCCGTTTTTCGGTTTTAATGGTAGAATAACGCGGAAATTTCATTTACCTATTCTCGGAAAGGAAACATCATGTTTGGAAAAAATGCAAAAAACGGGCGCGGATTTCGCGTTTTGGCGGCGGTTTTATTGCTTGGCGGCGCGCTGGCGTTGTCGTCTTGCGGCAGCCGGGTTGTCGCGCATACGCCCAAAACGGTGCTGGATATATTCTCCCTGTTTTCCCTGACGCAGGCGCAACAGCAGACGGACGCCGCTTTGGCGTTGGCGGCGGAAAAAGGGCATGCCGAAGCGATGCGGCAAATTACCCGCGAAAAAGCGTTTTGGGACGGCGATTCATATGTTTTCGTCATAGATGTCCGCACGAAAAAAATCGCGGCGCATCCGGTAGACCCTTCGTTAATCGGACAAATAGTCGGGACGATTAGCTCCGAGCGGGTGGGGCGGGAAATACTGGCGACGGACGAAAAAGGGCGCTGGGTGGAATACGAGTGGAACAATCCCAAAACCGGCGAAGTGGAGCGTAAAATTTCCTGGGTGAAGTTATCCGGGCATTACATCTACGGCAGCGGCGCTTACGAAAAAGGCGAATAATTTCGGCGGCAATGCCGGACGCGGTTTTTTGCCCGTCCGACGTTAAAACCGAAGTTTTCCGCCGCCGGGCTTTTCCGGGCGCAATTTTTTCCCCGCCGCCGCACCGCCGTGTCCCGCCGCAGTATTACCAAAGCTTCCGCGTGGCGGCGCGCGCAAAACAAAGACCCGCAAGTGCGCGCCGCCCGCGCGCAAGGTTACCGCTCGCGCGCGGCGTTAAAATTGCTGGAAATTGACGACGCCGAAAAATTGTTTTTTTCCGGCGCGCGGGTCGCCGATTTGGGCAGCGCGCCGGGCGGCTGGTCGCAAGTAGCGGCGGCGCGGTGCGGCAAAAACGGGCGGATTGCCGCGGCGGATATTTTGCCGATGGCGCCGGTGGCGGGCGTTTTTTTCGTGCAGGGCGATTTTACCGCGCCCGAAACGGCGGCGGCGGTGGGCGCGCATTTGGACGAAAAAGCCGACATTGTCATCTCCGACATGTCGCCAAATCTAAGCGGCATCGCCGTCGCCGACCAAGCGCGGGCGGCGGAATTGGCGCGCGCCGCGGCGGACTTCGCCCGGCAATATCTCGCCGCGGACGGGCGTTTTGTGGCAAAAATTTTCCAAGGCGCGGAATGCGCGGAATTGCGGCGAATGCTGGCGTCCGCATTCGCCGAATCGCGTTTTTTGCACCTGAGCGCAACGCGCCAAAGCAGCCGCGAGATTTATTGTGTTGCGAATCGCCCAAAAAAAGCGTAAAATAACGGGTATGCATGCACTAATTAAAAAATTTCTGATGTGGGCGCTGCTTTTTGCCGGCGTCATTTATCTGTTCGGGCAAATCCGGCCCGGAGGCGGCGACAACAGCATCCCGTATTCCGAGTTCATGCGCCGCGCGGAAGAAGGCCTGTTTGTCCGCGTCCAAGTGGAAGGCAGCAAGCTGCAAGGGCGCACGGAAACCAACGAACTCATTTCGTCCTACGCGCCGCCGGATGTTTTCATGGTTTCCGATTTGCGCAAGGCGGGGGTGGAGGTGGAAGCCGAGCCGGAAAACGAGCGCTCTTTTTTGACCACGCTCTTTATTTCGTGGTTTCCGATGCTGTTGCTTATCGGCGTATGGATATTTTTTATGCAGCGGATGCAGGGCGGCGGGCGCGGCGGCGCGTTTTCTTTCGGCAAAAGCCGGGCGCGCGTTTTGGGCGAAAAAGACAACACGATTACTTTTGAAGATGTCGCCGGTTGCGAAGAAGCCAAAGAAGATGTTACCGAATTGGTGGAATTTCTCAGCCGTCCGGCGCGGTTTAAAAAATTGGGCGCAAAAATCCCGCGCGGCGTTTTGATGGTGGGCAATCCCGGCACCGGCAAAACCTTGCTGGCGCGCGCCATCGCGGGCGAAGCGAAAGCGCCGTTTTTTTCCATTTCCGGTTCCGATTTTGTAGAAATGTTTGTCGGAGTCGGCGCATCCCGCGTCCGCGACATGTTTGAACAGGCGAAAAAAAGCGCGCCCTGCATTATTTTCATTGACGAAATAGACGCGGTCGGGCGGCAACGCGGCACCGGACTGGGCGGCGGCAACGACGAGCGCGAGCAAACCTTAAACCAGCTCCTCGTAGAAATGGACGGGTTTGAAGAAAACACCGGCGTTATCGTCATCGCCGCGACAAACCGCCCCGATGTTTTGGACCCGGCGTTATTGCGCCCCGGGCGTTTTGACCGGCAAGTCGTCGTCCCGTTGCCCGATATTCGCGGGCGCGAAGAAATACTAAAAGTCCACATGCGCAAAGTTTCCGCCGAGCGCACTGTTGACCCGAAAGTTATCGCCCGCGGCACGCCCGGATTTGCCGGGGCGGATTTGGCGAATTTGGTCAACGAAGCGGCGTTATACGCCGGACGCTGCAAGCGCAAAACGGTGCGCATGAGCGATTTTGAATTTGCCAAAGAAAAAATCATTATGGGGGCGGAGCGCAAATCCATTGTCATGCCGGAAAAAGAGCGCAAAAACACGGCATACCACGAGTCGGGGCATGCCATCGTGGCGCGATTGTTGCCCGATACCGACCCGGTCCACAAAGTAACGATTATCCCGCGCGGGCGCGCGCTGGGCGTCACGATGCAGCTGCCCGCCGAAGACCGCTACAACATGACCGACCGGCAGATTTTGGACGGCATTTGCGTTTTGCTGGCGGGGCGCATCGCCGAAGAATTGTTTATGGCGCAAATGACGACCGGCGCGTCCAACGATTTTGAGCGCGCGACAACCATGGCGCGGCGCATGGTCACGCAATGGGGCATGAGCAAAAGCATGGGGACGATGGTCTACGGCGAAGAAGAAGGCGAAGTATTTTTGGGGCGCTCGGTCACCACGCACAAACAAGTTTCCGAAAACACGATGCAAAAAGTGGACTTGGAAATCCGCGCCATCATAGACGCGCAATACGAGCGCGCGCGCGGGCTTTTGGAGACCAACCGCGACAAAGTGGAGTTGATGACCAAATCGCTTTTGGAATACGAGTCGCTGGACGAAAAGCAGATTAACGCGATTATGGAAGGCAAAGCGCCGGAGCCGCCGGACGACGCCGCGCCGCCCCCGCCCGATTCCGGCAACTCCGAAGACGAAGACGAAGACGCCGAAGAAAAAATGTCCGGCAAAGAAGAAGCGGAAGCGGCGTAAATCATGCTTACGCGGGAGTTAAAAACCGAAGACGGCAACGCGCAAGATAAGCGCGATGCCGATATGATCGGCAACAACGCCGTTTTTACTTGCCCGAATTGCGAGTATATTTATATTGTAACTACTGCTCCTCCATGCGGAAATTTGAAAGAAGGCAAGGGAAGCAGAGATTGCCCGCGATGTAAAAAATCTACCGTCCATATTGAACGAACGCGCAAAAGGGATAAAAAAACAAAATTAAGGCATTGTTTAAAGCATGGATTAGCGCAAAGTAAATAGGGAAATTTCGGAAAAATTAAAAAACTTTTCTCCGCCATCATTCCCGCGCAGGCGGGAATCCAAAAAGTTAACTTTGGCGAGTTGGTAGAATTTTGAGACAAAGCGGACATTTTGGATTCCCGCCTTCGCGGGAATGATATGGGAAGGGCGGGAATTAATTGGCGCGGTTTTATGTTAAAATTTTTTCTATGAAAAAACAAGGTAAATTGGAAGCGGCGGACCAAAGACGGCGCGGGGTTTTGCGGGCGTTTTTGGCGCTTTTTGCCGCGCCGTTTTTGCCGCGTTTTTTGCCGCATGCGCGGGCGGCGGCGCAAACGCCGGGGCATCATTTGCCCAACGGCGAATTTCGCAATAATTATGCGGGGCAAATTAATAAGGCGTTTTCGGATTTGATGCGCTGGCGGCGCGAATCGCCGGGGCATCCGCGGCGCGCTTTTCCGCTGGCAAAAAACGACCCGCAATTTTTGCGCGAAAACCGGACGGCGGATACGCTGACCTGGATCGGACATGCGACTTTGCTTTTGCAAACCGGCGGCGTTAATATTTTAACCGACCCGCATTTTTCGGAGCGCGCTTCGCCGTTTTCATTTGCCGGACCAAAACGCGGGACGCCGCCGGGGATTGCCGCAAACGATTTGCCGGAAATAGACGCCGTGTTAATTTCGCACAACCATTACGACCATTTGGATTCCGCCAGCATCAAAATGTTGGCGCGGCAAAATCCGCAAACGCGTTTTTTTTGCCCGTTAAAATTGGGCGGTTTTTTGCGCGAACACGGCGCGCGTTTTGTGCATGAATTGGACTGGGGCGAGGCGGCGGAGTGGGCGGGAATCCGTTTTACCGCCGCGCCGTGCCAGCATTGGAGCTCGCGTTTTCCGTGGGACCGCAACAAAACATTGTGGGCGGCGTGGATTGCGGAGCGCGCCGGATTTCGTTTTTTGTTTATCGGCGACACGGGTTATTCGCAAGATTTCGCCGCTTTGGGCGCGCAATACGGCGGTTTTGACTGGGCGGCGATTCCTATCGGCGCGTATTCGCCGCGCTGGTTTATGAAAGAAGCGCACATTAACGCCGAAGAAGCGGCGCAAATTTTTTTGGATTTGCGCGCGCAAAACGCGGCGGCGACCCATTGGGGGACATTTCAATTAACGGACGAACCGGCGGACGAACCGCCGCAAAAATTGCGCGCCGCCGCCGCGGCGAAAAATATTTCCGGCTTTCATGTTTTCATGCACGGCGAAACGCGCATGTTAAAAAACAATGGCGGCGGTTAAAGAATGGCGCTGCGGGCGCTTTGTTTTTTCCTTAAACCGCCCGCTGTTGATGGGCGTGGTGAATGCGACTCCCGATTCTTTTTCGGACGGCGGGCGTTTTTGCGGCGCGGACGCCGCCGTTGCGCGGGGATTAAAACTTTGCGAAGACGGCGCGGATATTATTGATGTCGGCGGCGAATCCACCCGCCCCGGCGCGGCGGAAACGGACATTGAAACGGAAAAAAAACGCGCGTTGCCGGTGATTGAAGAACTTGCAAAACGCGGCGCGGCGGTTTCCGCCGATACGCGAAAGCCGGAAATAATGCGGGCGGCGTTGGATTGCGGCGCGTCCGTCCTAAACGATATTTGCGGATTTTGCGCGCCGGAGGCGTTGTCCGTTGCGGCAAAATCCGATTGCGGGCTGGTGGCGATGCACATGCAGGGCGCGCCGCAAACCATGCAAACCGCGCCG
>JBPCWY010000092.1:0-3053 GCA_051009035.1 Gammaproteobacteria bacterium | reverse complement strand
CGGCGGAGGATTGATTATTTTTGCGGGATTAATATCGCTCCCCAAACCCAAACGGCGAAAAAAACGCGCAAAATAAACGGCGCGTTTTCGCCCCGCCCGCCGCGGTTTTTAATGTTAGGCAATATTTATAATGCGCGAAAAAGCGGGCGCGTTATTATTTTCCGCAAAAATGTTTTGTTGCGTTTTCATTCCGGCAAAACGAAAATTTTATAAGCGGAAATGCCATGCGCGGTTTTGGAATGCCGCAAGTTCCCGCTTTTTGGCGAAAACGGAGGCGGATAAAAAAGTTTACGCCTTGCCTTTCCACGGGACGAGTTTGTTTTCCAGTTTGCGCATTCCGGCGTCAATCGCAAAACCGATTACGCCGATGATAATAATGCCGATGAATACCAAACCAGTTTCCAAAAATTTTCCGGCGACGGTAATCATAAAACCGATGCCCGAATCCGCCCCCACCAATTCGGCGGCGACCAAAGTGCCCCAGCAAACGCCCATCGCAACCCGCATGCCGGTGAAAATTTCCGGCAGGGCGTTCGGTAAAATAACGCGGAATAAAATTTGTTTTTTGGACGCGCCCAAAGTATAAGCGGCGTGAATCTTGGACATCCGAATGCCCTGCACGCCGGAACGGGCGGACAACACCATCACCCACAGCGCCGCCAAAAACAGCAGGGCGATTTTGGGCGCATCGCCGATTCCCAAATAAATAATGGAAAGGGGAATCAGCGCCAGCGGCGGCACAGGACGCATAAATTCTACAATCGGATGAAACAAGCCGTTCCAAATCCGCGACAAACCCATCGCAAAACCGACCGGAATGCCGACGAGACAGCCGAGCAAAAATCCGGTGAGCAGGCGGTAGATGCTGATGCCGATGTGGTGGAGGAGCGTGTAGTTGCGGTATCCTTCGGTGACCGCTTTGAGCAGCTGCTCGCCGACAACGGATAATGTCGGCATGAATATAACGAGTTTTTTCGCCGTTTTTTCTTCCAAGCCGTCTACATAAAATCCGTAGGCGAGCCATGCGAGAAAAATCGCCGATACGGAAATAATGCTCCAAAACAATCCGCCCGCCGCCGCTTGCGGGTCGCCGAAGGTGACCGTTTTGCGCGCTTCTTCGCCGGATTTTTTCAATCCGAGTTTGCTCCAAATATCCGGGCGGGGTTCAGGCATTTTGCCGCCCCATAATTTCTTCTTCCATCTCCCATATCATGGCGAGAATCTCCTCGCGCTTTCCGGTAAATTCTTCCGTAGTTTTAATGTCGCGCAAGCTTTCGCCCAAACCGCGCCGCGCAAACGGCAGGCGGTATTCGCGCTCGATGCGTCCCGGACGCGGCGCCATCACAAACAAACGCTCGCCCAAAAAAAGCGCTTCTTCCACGCTGTGCGTAATTAAAATAATCGTCTTTTTTGTTTCGTTCCAAATTTTCAAAATCAAGCCCTGCATTTTTTCGCGCGTCAGCGCGTCCAACGCGCCGAGCGGCTCGTCCATGAGAATCAAATCCGGCTCGTTCGCCAAACAGCGCGCCAATGCAACGCGCTGTTGCATGCCGCCGGACAATTCATAAACCGCTTTTTCGCCGAAACCTTGCAATCCGACGGTGTCCAAATAATGTTCTACAATGCCGGCGATTTCTTTTTTTGCCGCGCCTTTCATTTGCGGTCCGAAGCCGATATTTTCCGCCACCGTCATCCATTCAAACAGCGCGCCTTGCTGGAATACCATGCCGCGTTCCGGGCCGGGGCCGGCAATCTCTTTGACGACTCCGCGTTCCGCGCCGGGGCCGGCAATTGCGCCGCCGCCAAAACACGCCGCGCCCGCAGTCGGCGCGAGAAAACCCGCGACAATATTTAACAAAGTTGTTTTGCCGCAACCGGACGGGCCCAGCACCGTCAACAATTCGCCCGCCGCCAGCTCAAAAGAAACGCCGCGCAACGCTTCCACCGCGCCGCCGTCCGGCAACCGGTAGGTCATGCCCAAATTTTGGATGGATAATTCCGCCATTGCCGCGCGCCTTTGGGTTTAGTTAAAACAATTCGGTTAAAAACAAAAAGCGCGGCGCCGCCTTTCGGCAAAACCGCGCTTTGTTTTTTTTCGTCCAAAAGCCCGTTAGTTGACTTTTTTCAGAAAGCCGGTATCAAACGCGTGTTCGTAGTTGTCCAGGGCGGTGGAAGTTTCGCCTTTTGATTTGAAGAAATCGGCGACTTGCTTGGACAGCGATTGCGCCGTCCCGCCAAGCCACGCCGGCGACAACTGCGCGTCTTTGGACGGAAACGAAAACGAGCCGCCCGACCCCAAATACGATTTGACCGCCTCTTCGTTCAGCCCGGACGCTTTTTGCAAAGTAGCCCAGTGCGCGTTGGGGTTGTTGGAAAATTGGCGGTTGGCGTCTTCGGTAACCTGCAAAAACTTCACCACCATGTCCGGGTCGCTTTCGGCGAAATCGTTGCTGACGGAAATGACATCAAAAGTCAAAATGCCGACATTTTCCTGCTGCGTGCCGGTCATCAAAACGCGCCCTTCGGCTTTCATTTTGTCCAGCGGACCGCCAAAAGCGCAACCGATGTCCACTTGCCCGGAAAGAAACGCCGCCGCCGCATCGTTGCCGCCGGATACCGGAATAATTTCCACATCGCTGTCGCCAACGCCGAAATATTCCAGCGTCCGCAAAAGTTTGTAGTGCGTTACATTGCCCACCGGCGTGGCGATTTTCAGGCCTTTCAGCGATTTTTGCGTCATCGCCGCCGTAGAGCGGTCCAAGTTGGCGTTGTTATGCACCACGCAGTTATCCGCCCCGGCGTATTCCACCGCAATGCCGACAACTTTAATAGGCAACCCTTTGGTCACGGCATTAACAAACGGAGTCAATCCTTGCGAATAGGCGATTTGCACATCGCCGGACGCCATTGCGGCGCTCATCGCATTGCCGTTGTCAAACGCACGCCAATTGACTTCAATGCCAAGCTCCTTGTCGTAGGTTTCTTCCAACTGCGCGATTTGGTTTGGCGTGGGCCATTCCAAAAAATACGCCACTGTAATTTCGTCCAGCGCA
>JBPCWY010000091.1:0-10855 GCA_051009035.1 Gammaproteobacteria bacterium | reverse complement strand
GCGCACCGGCGCGGTTTTTTTCGCTTTTGCCGCCGTTTTAACCATCGCCGAATCCGCCCGGGGCGAGGCATTTTTTGTGTTCAATGTGATAGTCAAATTCTTCGCGGAAGTGTTTGAGAAAACTGCGCACCGGAGTCGCCGCCGCCGCGCCCAATCCGCAAATCGTCCGCCCGTCTATTTTGTCGCTGACGCTTTTGAGCAGGGGCAAATCTTCGGCGCGCCCTTCTCCTTCTTCTATCCGTTTGACCACGCGGTAAAGCCAGCCCGTTCCCTCCCGGCACGGCGTGCATTGCCCGCAGGATTCTTCAAAATAAAAATAGGACAAGCGCATTAACGCCCGCACCATGCAAACCGTCTCGTCCATCACAATCACCGAACCCGCCCCCAGCATCGTCCCCGCTTTGCCGAGGCAGTCGTAGTCCATCGTGAGTCCCATCATTTTTTCGCCCGGCACGACCGGCACCGAAGAGCCGCCCGGAATCACCGCTTTGAGTTTGTTGCCGCCGCGCACGCCGCCCGCCATTTCCAGCAATTCGGCAAACGGCAAACCGAGCGGCACTTCGTAATTGCCCGGGCGGTTGACATGCCCGGATACGGAAAATACTTTTGTGCCGCCGTTGTTGGGGATTCCGAGCGCGGCGAATTTTTCGCCGCCGTGGCGCAAAATGTAGGGAATGCAGGCGAAGGTTTCGGTGTTGTTAATTGTCGTCGGTTTGCCGTAAAGCCCGAAACTCGCCGGAAACGGCGGTTTGTTGCGCGGCTGCCCTTTTTTGCCTTCCAGCGATTCCAGCAGGGCGGATTCTTCGCCGCAGATGTACGCGCCGTAGCCGTGGTGGTTGTTCAATTCAAACGAAAAACCGGAGGACAAAATGTTGTCGCCCAAATATCCGGCGGCGCGGGCGTCTTCCACCGCCCGTTCCATCAATTCGTAAACTTCCCAGATTTCGCCGTGAATATAATTGTAGCCGCGCCCCGCGCCCATAATATACGCCGCCAAAATCATGCCTTCAATTAATTGGTGCGGGTTGTGCCGCAAAATATCGCGGTCCTTAAAAGTCCCCGGCTCGCCTTCGTCGCTGTTGCAGACCAAATAAACATCCGTCGGCAAATCGCGCGGGATAAAAGACCATTTCAACCCGGTCGGAAAACCCGCGCCGCCACGCCCGCGCAAGCCGGATTCTTTGATTTGCGCCAGCAATTCTTCGGGCGGCGTTTTGTCGCGAAATATCCGCTCCAGCACTTGGTAGCCGCCCGCTTCGCGGTAAGCGCCAATATCGGACAAATCCGCGCCCACCCCGCGCGGAAAAACCACGCCTTCCGTCATCGCCGCAGGGCGCGGGCAACGCCGCCCCGCAACGGCGGCGGCGGGCGGTTTCGGCGATTTTCGGGTAAAAATTTGCGGTTTTGGCGCATGGTCTCCAACAATAGCAAAAAAATTAACCAAATTATAAACAAATTCGGCAATATTTCGCGTATAATGCGGCGCAACACCGAAAAAAACCAAGGGAAAATAAAAACGATGACTGAAACCGCCGCTCCCGCCGCGTCCCCCGTCCGCCTTTCGCCGGCGGACGCCGTTGCCGAATTGCGCCAGCACGACAGCGATGTCGGCTCGCCGCAGGTCCAAATCGCCCGTCTTACCGGGCGCATTACCCTGCTTACCGGGCATCTCAACACGCACAAAAAAGACAAACACACGCGGCGCGGGCTGATTGCCCTGATTTCGCGGCGGCGCAAACTCACCGCCTATCTCAAACGGGTCAATCCCGCCGTCCACGCGCGCACTCTCGCCGCGCTCGGATTGCGCAAATAACCGGCGCGCCAATTTTTCCCCTAACCGCCGTTTCTGTTTGTATCGCAAACGGGCGGCAAAAAATTTTAACTAACTGCAAGGAAAACAACCATGACTCAATTTAAGAAAGAATTTGCCTTTGGCGACAAACAGGGCGTTCTGGAATACGGCGAAATCGGGCGGCAAGCCGGAGCGACGGTTCTGGTGAATGTCGACGACACCGTCGTTTTGGTCGCCGTAACCGCCGGCAAAGACGCCAAAGCGGACGCCAGCTTTTTGCCGCTGACGGTGGATTATCAAGAAAAATATTACGCCGCGGGGCGCATCCCGGGCGGTTTTTTGCGGCGCGAAGGGCGTCCGAGCGACAAGGAAGTGCTGACCAGCCGCCTGATTGACCGCTCCATTCGCCCGCTTTTCCCCGCATTTTTCTACCACGAAACGCAAGTTATCGCCAGCGTCCTGTCGTTCAATCCGGAAGTCAACCCGGACATGCCCGCGATTGTCGGCGCATCGGCGGCGTTGCATTTATCCGGCATGCCGTTTCGCGGACCGATTGGCGGAATACGGGTCGGGCACATTGACGGCGCGCCCGTAGCAAATCCCGCGCAAAGCGCGATGGAAAAATCCGCGCTGGATTTAATTGTCGCCGGGACGCGCGAAGGCGTTTTGATGGTGGAATCGGAAGCGAAAGAATTGTCCGAACAACAAATGTTGGATTCGGTTATGCTGGGGCATGAAAGCATGCAATCGGCGATTCAAGCAATTGAAGAATTGGGGCGCGAAGCCGGACGGAGTCCGTGGAATTGGGAAGCCCCGGCGCTTTCCGCCGAAGCCAAATCGGCGTTGCGCGCCGCGGCGGCGGACAAATTCGCCGAAGCGTATAACATTACCGAAAAACAAGAACGCAGCGCGCGCTTGTCCGAAATCCGCAAAGCCGCCGAAGCCGCCGCGCTTTCCGCCGATTTCACGCCGCTGGAAAAAAACCTGGTCGGTTCGGAATTAAAAAAGATGGAAGGCGCGATTGTGCGCGAGCGCATTTTGTCCGGACAACGCCGCATTGACGGGCGCGACACGCGCAAAGTCCGCCCGATTTCCATCCGCCTCGGCGTCCTGCCTCGCGCGCATGGTTCGGCGCTTTTTACCCGCGGCGAAACGCAGGCGTTGGTTGTGACCACGATGGGCTCGGAGCGCGAAGAACAAAAAATTGACGCCCTGCCCGGTTTGCAATACGAGCGTTTTATGATGCAATACAACATGCCCCCCTACGCCACCGGCGAAACCGGGCGCACCGGCATTCCCAAACGGCGCGAAGTCGGCCACGGACGGCTGGCCAAACGCGGGTTGGCGGCGGTGTTGCCGGACAAGGATGTTTTCGGATTTAGCTTGCGCGTTGTTTCGGAAATTACCGAGTCCAACGGCTCCAGCTCCATGGCTTCCGTATGCGGCGGCTCTTTGTCCATGATGGACGCGGGCGTTCCGTTGTCGTCCCATGTTTCGGGGATTGCGATGGGGTTGATTAAAGAAGACGACCGCTTCGCCGTGTTGTCCGATATTTTGGGGGACGAAGACCATTTGGGCGACATGGATTTTAAAGTCGCCGGCACGCGCAAAGGCGTCACCGCCCTGCAAATGGATTTGAAAATTGACAGCATCAGCGCGCAAATTATGGAAGCCGCCCTCGCGCAGGCAAGCGAAGGGCGGACGCACATTTTGGAATTGATGGAAAAAGCCCTGCCCGCCCCGCGCACGGAAGTTTCCAAATTCGCCCCGCGCATGTTAAAAATTAAAATCTCGCCGGACAAAATTCGCGATATTATCGGCAAAGGCGGTTCGGTCATCCGCGATTTAACCGCCAGCACCGAAACCACCATTGATGTTTCGGACGACGGGACGGTCGCCATTTCGGGCAGCACCGAAGCGTGCGAAAAAGCGCGCGCCAAAGTTGAAGCCATCGCCAAAGATGTGGAAGTCGGCATGATTTACGAAGGCAAAGTCGACAGCATTATAGAAAATGTCGGCGCGGTCGTCAGCATTTTGCCGGGACGGGACGGGCTTTTGCACATCTCGCAAATCTCGCACGAACGCACGAACAAAGTTTCGGATGTATTGAGCGTAAACCAAACCGTCCGCGTAAAAGTCATCCGTTCCGAAGGCGGCAAGGTCCGCTTTACGATGCGCGATTTGGAAGACGCGGCGTAATAAACCGCGTTTTCCATTTCCGCTAATTCCAAACTTTAACGGAATATTAAACATGCCCGCCGTTCCGAATTTTTTCGGAGCGGTATCGGGCGGAAAATAATCGGCGGGCGGTTAAAAAGCCGCTTGCTGCCGATTTTAATTTAAGCGAAACGATGCGCCGCAACCGGCGTTTTTGCCATGCGCGTTTATGTTGCGATGCAAGTTTATTTTCGCCGGCCGCGCAATTGCGGAAAAATATTTTAAGAGTTAATGGCGGAAATGGCGGCGTTTGGTGAATACCATGGCGATGCCGGCTTTGTCCGCTTCTTTTATAATTTCCGCATCGCGGATGCTCCCGCCGGGCTGGATGACGGCTTTGACTCCGGCTTCTATCAGCTCCGACAAGCCGTCCGCAAACGGAAAAAAAGCGTCCGATGCGGCGGCGGCGTCTTCGGCTTTTAATTTTGTCCGTTCCGCTTTTTGGCGCGCCAAACGGGCGCTGTCTACGCGGCTCATTTGCCCCGCCCCGATTCCCAAAGTCGCGCATTCTTTGGCGATGACAATCGCGTTGGATTTGACCGCCATCGCCACCCGCCACGCAAAACGCAAATCGCGCATGTGCGATTTGCCCGGCTTGGCTTTGGTCGCGATTTCCCATTCCGATTCGTCGTTGGGAATGTCCGGCGTTTGCGCCAAAAACAAACCGCCCGCGCCGCGTATTTCGGGGCTTCCGGCGGAATCGGGCGGCGAAAGCAAAACGCGCAGGCGTTCCGAATGCGCGGCAAAAACCCGTTTCGCTTCGGGCGAAAATTGCGGCGCCAGCACCGCTTCCAAAAATATTTCGCACAACGCTTCCGCCGTATCGCCGTCAACTTCGCGGTTGAGCGCGACGACTCCGCCAAACGCCGCATCCGGGTCGCAACGGCGCGCCATATAAAATGCCTGCCGGATATTTTCCGCCGATGCCGCGCCGCACGGGTTGTTGTGTTTGACGATAACCGCCGCCGGATTTTCCAGCATTCCCGCCAAAGTGCAGGCGGCTTGCGCGTCCAGCAAATTGTTGTAGGAAATCGCCGCGCCTTGCAACTGTGCATAACCGCCCCCGCCTCCGAATCTTTCGTAGCACGCGGCTTTTTGGTGCGGGTTTTCGCCGTATTTCAATTCCATTTGTTTGTGCAAATGCAAAAATAAATGCGCCGAAAAATCGCCCCCCGCCGAAAAATAATTGGCAATCGCCGCGTCCAAATGCGCGGTGACGACAAACGCTTTCGCCGCCAGCATGCGCGCGTGCAGCGGGCTGATTTCGCCGCGCATTTTTTCCATCTCGCCGATAAACGCCGGATAATCCTGCGGGTCGGTCAACACCGCCGTGTGGGCGAAATTTTTCGCCGCCGCCCGCGCCATCGCCGGTCCGCCGATGTCTATATTTTCCACCGCCGCCGCTTCGCCGTCCGCCGCCGCCCGCTCAAACGGATAAAAATTAACCGCCACCAAATCAACCGGCGGGACGCCGAATTGTTCCAAAGTTTTCAAATGTTTTTTGTCGTTTCCGTCCGCGAGAATGGCGGCATGCACATGCGGGTGCAATGTTTTAACCCGCCCGTCCAAAATCTCCGGAAAGCCGGTTAGGGCGGAAATCTCGCGCGTTTCCAAACCGATTTCGCGCAGGATTTTCGCCGTGCCGCCGGTGGAATAAACGGCGACTTGGTGTTTTTGCAGCGCCCGCGCCAATTCGGGCAAACCGCTTTTGTCGGCGACGCTGACTAACGCCGTTTTAATTTTCATGGGTTTGCTCCGCCGCCGCTTTTTTGCGCATGAGCGTGGTGCGGCTGATGCCGAGCATGCGCGCCGCTTCGGAGCAATTGTCGCCGCATTTTTTTAAGGCAAAAGCGACCAATTCGGCTTCTACGGCGGACATCACGAGGCGGTGTAAATTGCCGCAGTCGTGCCCGTTTAAGTTGCGAAAATGCGCCGCCAACGCATCGGACAGCGAGTGCGAAAATTTCTCGGCGGAATCGGCGGAATCGGATTGGCGGGACATGGAAAAAGGGCGGCGGTTTGGGAATATTGGAACCCTTATTTTAATGCAATTTAACGCGCATGCGCCGTTCGCAAAAAAATAATTTTGGCGGCATTGCACCCGCTTGCGCCCGTGCGGGACGCGGCGGTTTTTTGCGGCAGGGTTATTTTTTGACCGTAATCACCAAATTGCGCCCTTCCCGAAAAATATAAAACACTTCCGCATTTTTGCGGTTTTCGTCCAGCGCCGCGGCAAAATCGCTTTTGTTGCGAATCGGGCGGCGGCGTTCGTTAACTAACATGTGCGTGATGATGTCGCCGGGGCGAATTTGGCGTATGCCGTCCGGCGCGCCTTCTTCGCCGGCGAGGACGCTGCGGACGACGACGCCGTATTCCAATCCGGTGCGGCGTTTAATTTCTTCGCCGATGTTTTCCATTTTCATGCCGAAAATGGTTTCTTCTTCGCCGTCCAAAGCGCCGAGTTCGGCGGTAATTTCCAGCGCTTCGCCGTTGCGCCAGACGGATAATTTTGCCTGCGCGCCGGGGGCGAGTTTGCCTATCATCAGCGGCAGGGTTTCGGCGTTCGCTTTTTCGCCGTTGAGTTTGAGGATAATGTCGCCGGTTTCCAGCCCCGCTTTTTGCGCCGGGCTGTTTTCTATGACTTGGCTGACGAGGACGCCATTTTCGCTTTCTTCGCCCAGCCCGTAAGCTTCCGTTTCCGCCGCGCGCAACGGGCGGAAATAAACGCCGAGCCAGCCGCGGCGGATCGTGCCGTCCGCCCGCAAGCGCATTTGAATATCCATCGCGACATTAATCGGAATGGCGAAAGACGCGCCGACAAACGCCTGCACCGGCGAGACGATTTGGGAATTGATTCCGATAACATTCCCTTCCAAATCCATCAGCGGTCCGCCGGAATTGCCCGGATTAACCGCCGCGTCCGTTTGGATAAACGGCACATAACGGTCGCTCGGCAGCCGCCGCCGCAACGCGCTGATAATTCCCGCCGTCACCGTCCTGTCCAATCCGTAGGGGGAGCCAATCGCCGCCACCCACTGCCCGACTTTGACATTGTCCGAATCGCCGATTTTGACGGCGGGCAACGGCGCGTCCGCTTCAATTTTGAGCAGCGCAATATCGGTGTGGTCGTCCCGCCCGACAACTTCCGCTTCGTATTCTTCGTCTCCCCGCATGACGACGATTCTTTCCATGCCGGCAATCACATGCGCGTTGGTTAGCACATACCCTTCCGGGTCAATAATAAAACCGGAACCCTGCGATTCGCGCGGGGGGGCGTTGCGCCGTTCAAACAATTCGGGCGGGAAGGGAAAGAAAAAATCGCGCGGCGGGCGGCGTTGTCCGCCGCGCGATTCCGCCGCATAGACGCGGACGCTGACGACCGCATCGGCGTTTTCTTCGGCGAGTTTGACAAAATCGGGCAACTGCGCCCACGCCGGAAACGCCAGAGCCGCCGCCAAAACCGCCGCCCCTATTTTTTTTGCCGCCGCATGGGCTTGCGCCGCCGCATTTGCCGCCGTCATGTGCATGTTTTGGTTTCCATGAAAATTAAAAATTGGCGCGCGCCGCCCGCCCGTTTTTCCGCCGTTTTAATGAAACGGAAATGAATCATAACGGATTCGCCGCCCAAAATCAACCCCGCCGCGCGGCAAGGCGCAAAACGGCGGAAATTACAAAACATAGCGCGCCCGCTTGCGGTCGCCCGCCGCGGCGGCAAGCCGGTCTTCCACCATTTTTTCGTCTATCACAATCGTTTTGCCGCCCATTTGGTCGGCGTTAAAAGACGCTTCTTCCAACAGATTTTCCAGCATCGTATACAACCGCCGCGCCCCGATGTTTTCGCTGTTTTCGTTGACTTCCCACGCGATTTCGGCGATGCGCGAAACGCCTTCGGGGGTAAAGCGCAATTTCACCGCCTCGGTTTTGAACAACGCTTCGTATTGGCGCGCCAAGCAGGAATCGGTGTCGCTGAGTATGCGGCAAAAATCGGCGACGCCAAGCGGCGATAATTCTACGCGCAGGGGAAAACGCCCCTGCAATTCCGGAATTAAATCGGCGGGGCTGGCGTAATGAAACGAGCCGCTGGCGACGAATAAGATGTGGTCGGTATGTACATTACCAAAACGGGTGGAAACAGTCGTGCCTTCCACCAGCGGCAGCAAATCCCGCTGGACGCCGTGGCGCGAAATATCGCGCTCCGAATCGCGCCCGCCGCCGGCGATTTTGTCAATCTCGTCAATAAAAACGATGCCGTTGTTTTCCACGCCGTCAATCGCCATGTCTTTGACTTCGTTCATGTCCACCAAGTTGTCGGTCTCTTCGTCCGCCAGCATGTCAAACGCCGTCCCCACTGTCATCCGCCGCATTTTGCGCCGTTCGCGCCCGGCGGATTGGAGCATGGTTTGCAGCTGCGCCGCCATTTCTTCCATCCCCGGCGGCATTTGCATTTCCATCATTTGCACCGCGCTGATTTCAATGTCAATTTCTTTTTCGTCCAAATCCCCGGCGCGCAATTTTGCCAGTATTTTTTCGCGCGTGGCGGCGGTCGTTTCTTCGCCCGGCAACAACGCCGCGAGAATCCGCTCTTCGGCGCGTTTTTCGGCGCGCTCGCGCACTTCTTCGGCGCAATCGGCGCGGACGCTTTCCACCGCCATTTCCAGCAAATCGCGGATGATGGAATCCACATCGCGCCCGACATAACCGACTTCGGTAAATTTTGTCGCTTCCACTTTAATAAACGGCGCGCCGGTCAGCCGCGCCAGCCGCCGCGAGATTTCAGTTTTGCCGACTCCCGTAGGTCCAATCATCAAAATATTTTTCGGCGCAATGTCGTCCCGCAACGGCGGCTCCACCTGCATCCGCCGCCAGCGGCTGCGCAACGCCAGCGCGACAGACCTTTTTGCCGCCGCCTGCCCGACAATATAACGGTCCAACTCGCGCACAATTCGGCGCGGCGTAAGTTCTTCGGGAGTCGGAAATTTTTCTTCCGGCTGTGTTTTGGCGTTCATTAGGTTTTTTCTTCCGATTGGGATATTTCTTCCAACACAATTTCCGCGTTTGTATACACGCACATTGCGCCGGCGACCGCCATGGATTTTTGCACGATTTGGACGGGCGGCAAATCGGTGCTTTCGGCAAGCGCGCGCGCCGCCGCTTCGGCAAAACCCGCGCCGCTGCCGATTGCCGCGATGCCGCCTTCCGGCGAAAGAACATCGCCCAAACCGGACAACACGAGCAATTCGTCCGCATCCGCAATCATCAACATCGCTTCCAGCCGCCGCAAAACGCGGTCGGTGCGCCAGTCGCGCGCCAAATCTTCGGCGGCGCGCATTAATTTTCCGTGGTGCGATTCCAGCCGCTTTTCAAACCGCTCCAAAAGCGTAAACGCGTCCGCCGTCGCCCCCGCAAAACCGGCGAGAACTTTGCCCCCCGCCAGCCGCCGTACTTTGCGCGCCGTGGATTTAACAACAGTATCGCCAAGCGTAACCTGCCCGTCCCCCGCCATCGCCGTTTGTCCGCCCCGTTGCGCGCACAAAATTGTCGTGCCGTGCATCGTAATACCGGAAATATCGCGCGCCATAAAAATATTCAGCGCACTGCGGCGGACAATTTTCCGCCGCCGTAAAACTCGCAACTTTCGCAATGCCCGCAACTTTTGCAATGCCCGAAAAATCCGCGTCCGCCGTCCGCCGCCGTCAAAACAAAAAGCCGCGCGAAAAAAGCGCCGCCCGGCGTTTTCGCGGCGGCGTTAATTAAACCGAATATTAATTGCATTTCGGTTTTAAAGGTTTTGCGAAAATTCGCGGTTTTCGTTTTTTAACGCGGCATCGGTGCCGAGCGAGTAGTGTTTGCTCATATCGGGCGAATAGCGGGACGCTTCGGGTTTGCGTCCCAACCGCTCGGCGATGGAGCGGATATGGTGCGGTCCGCCGCCGCAACAAACGCCCACCATGCGAATATCCGCCTCAACGCATTGCGCGGCAAATTCCGCCATTTCATAACGGGTGCAGGCGGCGGATTCCATCGCAACCGGAAACGCGCGCATTCCTTCGGGGCGGCAGGATTCTCCCTGCGGGTCTTGCAAAGATTGAAAGGTCGGCGTTTTTGCGGAAGTCCGAAACGGCACCGGAATGCCCGCCACCGGACAAGAAACGGCGGCGCGAATTTCTTTGAGTTGCGGCAACATCGTCTCCGGACCGCGGCAACAATTCATCCCCACGACATGCGCGCCTTCGTCTTCCAGCCGCTTGCACGCTTCGGCGGGGGAATAGCCGTCCCGCAAATTTCCGGTGGAATGGGTGACGACATTGACGACCGCTTCCAAGCCCGTTTTTTTGATTTCTTCCAGCCCGAGCGACGCCTCGCCGAGCCACGACAAAGTTTCAAACAAAATAAAATCCACGCCCGCATCCGCCGCCCACGCGACTTGTTCCGCAAACATGCGGCGCGCTTCTTCGTGCGAAGATTTGTCGTCCGGCAGGTAAATATTCGTGTTGCAGATATTGCCGGCGACCAGCGTATTGCCGGAAGCGTCTTCGGCGGCGGCGGCTTTGGCGAGTTGCAGGGCGTTTTTTTGGAGCGGCTCCAAAAGCCCTTCTTTGCCGATAATGCGGAGTTTGTCGCGGTGTCCGTAGTAGGTAAACGCGACCATCACATCGGAGCCGGCGCGCAAAAACTCGCGGTGAAGTTGGGCGACGACATCGGGGTGTTCCAGCACGACTTCCGGCACAAACGCCCCGGCGGACAAATAGCCGCGCCGTTCCAATTCAAACAAATATCCTTCGGCGCAAATCACCGCGCCGTCCCGCAATTTATCGGTCAATTTTCCCATGGCAATTCCCCAATCGG
>JBPCWY010000090.1:0-5715 GCA_051009035.1 Gammaproteobacteria bacterium | reverse complement strand
CGCGAAAAGTTGAATTTTTGCGCTCCAGCGGTTATAATAGGGTTATCCACTTTTTACAGGAGAAAACTATGATTACCTATTCCCCCTCCGCCGCTGCGGGCGCAACCGCGCAAACCAACCGGGTTTTGCGCAATTCCTATTTGCTGCTCGGCTTGACGCTGCTGCCGACTATTGCCGGGGCGTTTTTGGGCGCGCTTTTTCCGCTGTTTGCCATTGTCGGCCCGGGGATGTCTTTTTTCGTCTTTTTAGGCGTGTTGATTGGATTCCAAAAGGTGGTCGCGCGCAACCGCAACAGCGTCGCCGGTATCGGCTGGCTTCTCGGGTTTACCCTTTTTTTGGGGTATTTCATCGGGCCGTCCGTTGGTTTGGCGCTTGGGATGAAAAACGGGCTGCAAATCGTCGCCGTTGCGGCGGGCGGCACGGCGGCAATTTTCTTTATTATGGCGGGTTATGCGACGGTGACAAAGCGCAATTTTGCCACCGCATCAATAGGCAAGATGCTGTCCATCGGCTTGGGGATGGCGTTCGGGCTGTCTTGTGTTAACTATTTTCTCGGCGTGTCGGCAATCTCCCTCGCCTTGTCGTCCATTTTTATTCCGATTTCCGCGGCATTTATTTTATTCACCGTAAACCGCGTAGTGCGCGGCGGCGAAACCAACTATATTATGGTCACCATGACTTTGTATATTATGCTCTTTAATATCTTTCAGAGCTTGTTGAGCTTGCTCATGGCATTTACCGGCGGCGGCCGCGACTAAAATTTTTTTTCAACGCCGCAACGGCGCGGCGTTGATTCGCATTTTTTCCGCGCAGTTTTTTTAATTCCTTTTTCGCCCTTTTCGCCCGCCAATTGCCGGGGGCGAAGCGCGGTATTGCGCGCCCCGCCCGGTTTTTGGCGTAATTTTTTTTTCGCCATTCCTTTATATTCGTAATTTTTTTATACTCGTCATTCCTGCGAAGGCAGGAATCTCTTTTGCCGGTAGCGGAAAATTCCTTCGTCTAATTCCGTTTAATATGGCGGCGGAAGTTTGGCGATATTTATATCCCGCAAGCCGCGAAGAGATTCCTGCCTTCGCAGGAATGACGGGGGGGCGGAATTGACGGGGTGGGGAGGAAATGACGAGGGAGGGGAAGAGTGGTTGCCGATGCTGTCCGCCAATGCCGGCAAATTTTCCATTCCCGTTTTTTCCGCGGGGCGGAGAGAATCCGAAGCGTTAACTTTCGCGGGTATAATAGGCGGCAGGCGGGAGGTTGTCGCCGGGATTATTTTTATTTGGAGATACTGCGATGTGGGTGTTTTTGTTGGAAGCCGCGCTTGCGTTGTTAATTGTGGCGGGGTTTGTTTGGTGGGTTTTGCCCAAAAAATAAGGCGCAATCCGAAGATTGCGCCTTATATCCCAGAACGCTTAAAAGGAGAGAGAGGAGAGAAAGTAAGCGCCTGAAACACCGGTTACTTTTTGCCGCTGGCGGGTTTGCGCCCGTTGGGTTGCGCCGCCGCCGTTTGCGCCGCCGCATCTTCGGCAATACCGCACGAAGCGCGGACGCCGTCTTTTAATGCGGCGTTGGCGGTTTTGACTCCGTTAACCCATTGCTGGCGGTAGGATTCGGTTTGGGGGAAAAACGGCGCGGCGTTTTCCGCAACTTGGGCGATCGTCCGCTCCCAAATATCCAAATGCCGTCCCGTCGCTTCGGCGAAATCTTCCGCCAATTCGCGGGCGAATGCCGCGCATTCCACGGCGGCGTTTTCGGTGGAAAACGCTTCGGCGGGCGCGCTCAACAATTTCTCCCACGAGAAATCTTTGTGCTGTTCCGCCATTTTGCGGGCGAAAGCGGTTTGCCGCGCCGCGACTTTGGACGAATAATCCGCCGCGCTTTGCGCCGCTTCGTTAAACAATTCCGCCGCTTTGCGGGCGTCCGGTTGCAAGTTTATGTTTTTCATGGTTTTTACTCCTTTGGTTGAATAAGTTGTTGCAATGCAAAATCGCCTTGCAATGTTTACATTATAGGGAATTTATTTAACGAATTCAAGGGTTTTTGGGAAATTTTTGCTGCACTGCAAAAAAATATGGAAAAAACTCGAAAAATCCCGTTTTTTCGCAAAATTTTCGCCGCAAAAAAACAACATCCGCTCCCGCCGCGCAAAATAAATCCGCGCCCGCGCTTAAAATTTCGCGTTGCGGGGGCGTTTTCCGATACAATCCGGCAATGCGGAAATGGACGATTTTGGGGGCGGTTTTATTTGCGGCGGGGGCGTTTGCCGATGATGCCGCCGATTTTGACCGCGCGGCGCGCTATTTTGCCAAAGACCATGCGCGGAGTTTCGCCCGCCACGCGGACAACATTTCCGCCGAAAGTCCCTACCGCCCGATGTTGGAATATTGGCGGGCGGTGCTGGATTTGCGGCGGCAAAAACCGGCGGCGTTGGAGAATTTGCGCGCCGATTCGGTATCGCCCTACATTCGCCATCGGGCGGGGCGGGAATTGGCAAAATACTACCTGCGCAACGATGCGCCCGCCGAGTTTGCCGCCGTTGCCGAAGAGCCGTGCGAAAAATTGTTGGCGCAAATGCGCGCGCGCGAAAGCGGGCGGGAGGCGGTTTTGGCGTTGTGGGACGGGGAGGAAAAATTCCAAAGCCCGTTATGCACGGCGGCGTACCAGCGGGCGCGGCGCGATAATTTGCTTTCCGAAGACGATATTTGGGCGAAATTGCGCAGTTTGGCGGGCAGCGGCAAGCTTGCTTCGGCGCGGCGTTTTTTGCGCGCCTTCCGTCCCGGCGTTTCTTACAAAGAATTGCGGCGGACGGTGTTGCGGGCGGAGCGTTATATCCGCGGCAAACACGGGCTGGCAAAACGCAAAGGGCGGGAATTGGTGATGATTGCGGCGATGGCGGCGGGGAAAAAATCGCCGGATACGGCGATTCGCCGCTGGCGGGCGTTTTCGCCTTATTTTTCCGAAGCCGAAAACGCGCAAGTGTGGGCGAAAATCGCCGAACGCGCGGCGCGCCGGCACCGCGCGGACGCCATGGAGTTATACCGCCTCGCGGCGCTTTCCGCGCACGATTCAAGCGCCCGCGCTTGGCGGGTGCGCGCCGCCTTGCGGGCGGGCGATTACCCCGATGTGATTCGCACCGTCCAGCACATGCCCGAATCGCAGGCGTCTCTTTCCGCTTGGCGTTATTGGCGGGCGGCGGCGCTGGCGCATACCGGCAACCGCGCCGAATCGCAGGCGCAAATGCGCGGCATCGCCGCCGATACGGACGATTATTACGGATTGCTGGCGCGCGAAGATTTGGATATTTCCCTAACCCTCGCCGCGGCAAAAGCGCCCGCGGCGGAAGCGCGCGGCGATTTTGCGATGGCGCTGGCGGCGCGCCGTGCCGGACAAAACAGATTGGCGCGGCGCATTTGGAAACACGCCTCCGCGCATAGCAACGCGGAAGATACCCTCGCCGCGGCGCGCGTCGCCGAAAACGAAAAATGGTATTTGGCTTCCATTAACGCCGCCAATGCCGCCGATTCTCCCGCGGCGCACGGCATCCGCTATCCAACGCCCGCCCCCTACCGCGCCACGATTGACAAACACATTGAAAAATTCGGGCTTGACCCGGCATTTGTCTACGCCCTCATCCGGCGCGAAAGCCGTTTTATGCCCAAAGCGGTTTCGTCCGCCAAGGCCCGCGGATTAATGCAAATCATCCCCAGCACGGCGCGCCGGGTCGCGCGCAGCCGCGGATACGGGCGTTATCGTTTGTCGCGGCTGACGCGGGTGGATACGAATACGATTATCGGCATGGCGTATTTGGACGATTTGGCGCGGCGGTTTAACGCCCATCCGGTGCAAGTCGCCGCCGCCTACAACGCCGGACCGGGACGCGCGGCGCGCTGGCGGCGCAACAACAACGATACGCTGGTGCTTGTAGAAAATATTCCGTTTTTAGAAACGCGGCTGTATGTAAAAGCATTGCTTGCCGCGCGCGCCCACTACGCCGCCCGTTTTGGCGCGCCGCCGCTGCCGATGCGGATGCTCGCCGAATTGGCGATGACCGCCGCGCCCCAAACGGCGTTAGCCGAGTAAAGCGGCGAGCATGCCGGTCAGTTCTTCGCCGTTGCGCGTATGCCGCCACGCGCCGTCATCCCACTTAAAATGATGCCCCCCGTCCGGAGACGCAAGCCAAACTTCGCGCGCCGCCGGTTGCCGGTTAATAATCAAAACGCCGCCGCCGTCCAGCTCGGCTTCAATCACGCCGCCGTTGGAATCAAAATCCGCGCCGGCGTCATCCAGCATCGTTTCAATTTGCGCGAACAAAATATCGCACTTGTCCTGGTATTCTTTTTCGTCCATCTTTTTGTTTGTTTGAGAGTCCGTTGCGGCGGCGGGTTATAATTTTGCATCATACCATGAAAAAGTTTCTTTTTTGTATTTTGCTGTTGTCTTTGGCGGGCGCTGGCGGTTGCGGCATGAAAGCCCCGCTGCAACTGCCGCCCGCCGCCCGCGCGCCATGAGCGGTTTTTCGCGGCGCGGCGGACGGCTGTGCGCCGAAGAAACGCCGCTGGCGGAAATCGCCGAACAATACGGAACGCCCTGTTATGTTTATTCGCAACAAGCGTTTTTGGACGCCGCCGCCCGCTTGCGCGCCGCGTTTTCGCAAAGCCGCCCAAAAATTTTTTACGCCGTCAAAGCCAACGGCAACCTTTCCATTTTGCGCCTGTTGCGCGATGCCGGATGCTGTTTTGACATCGTCTCCGGCGGCGAAATGGCGCGGGTTTTTGCCGCCGGCGGCGCGGCGCGGGATATTGTTTTTTCCGGCGTCGGCAAAAGCGCAAACGAAATGCGCGCCGCCCTCTCCGCCGGTATCGCCTGCTTCAACATAGAATCCGAATCCGAAATGGCGCGCCTGCAATCCATCTCCGCCGAAATGAAAATCCGCGCGCCGCTTGCCGTGCGGACAAACCCCGATATTGACGGCGGCACCCATCCGCATCTCACCACCGGCGCGCGCGGCGGAAAATTCGGAGTCGCACCCGAAGAAGCAATCGCGCTCGCCAAACGCGCCGCCGCAAAACCGGAATTAAATTTTCGCGGCTTTGCCTGCCATATCGGTTCGCAAATCCAAACCCCCGCCGCCTATATCGCCGCCGCCGAAAAAATGGCGGCGTTGGCAACAGAAGCAAAAGCCGCCGGTTTTCCGCCGCACCACATAGACATGGGCGGCGGCTTTGGCGTGGATTATGAAAACTCCGGCGGCTTGGCGTTGGATTTGGCGGAATACGACCGCGCACTAACGCGGCTTTTCCCCGATACGGAAATTTGGATAGAACCCGGACGCGCGATTGCGGCGGCGGCGGGCGTTTTGTTAACGCGCGTGGAATATGTCAAACAAAGCGGCGATACTTTTTTTTGGATTACGGACGCGGGAATGAACGATATTTTGCGCCCCGCATTATACGGCGCAAAACACAAAATAGAAACGGCGGAAGAAACAAGCGCGCCGCCCAAAACCGGCGCAGTCGCCGGTCCGGTATGCGAAAGCGCCGACATATTAGCGCGCGATTGCCGCCTCGCCGCCGCCGCCGGAGACCTGTTGGCGGTGCGCGATGCGGGCGCATATTGCGCGGCGATGATGTCCGACTACAACGCCCGCCCCCGCCCCTGCGAAATAATGGTATCCAAAACCAAAACAACATTAATCCGCCGCCGCGAAACCTTGGAAGAAAT
>JBPCWY010000089.1:0-6771 GCA_051009035.1 Gammaproteobacteria bacterium | reverse complement strand
TATCGGCGACGCAATTAAGCAGCGCGCGCAATTCGCGCAACAGCGCAAAGCGGTTGCGGCGGATTTTTTCGTCTTCGGCATTAACCAAAACTTCGTCAAAAAACGCGCCAACGGGCGCGGCGGCTTTTGCCAAAGTTTTCAACGCGGCGGCGTAATCGTTTTTTGCAATATGCGCTTGCGTTTCTTTTTGCAAATCCGCAACCGCCCGCGCCAAAGCGCGCTCCGCCGCTTCGCCAAAAAGCGATTCGTCCGGCGCGGGCAAATCATCGGGGTTAACGCCGGATTTGCGAAAAATATTATTAATCCGCTTATTGGCGGCGATTAGGGTTTCGGCGTCTTTCCCGCCAAAACTCCGCATGGCATCATAACGCTTCTGCATATCCGCCAATAAAAAATTTCTTTTGGCGAAGACCGCGTTTTGGGCATCTTGGGCGGTAATCAATTTTTGGATTAATATCTCTTCGGATTCTCCGTCATCATTATAATATGTTCCGATTAATCCGTAGCGGGCGCGCGCGACGATGAAATCCCAAATTTCGTTAGCGTCAAACTGCGGCAATTCGCCAAATGCCGCCGCTGTAATTTGCAACAATTTGTCGCCCGGCAATTCGGGTTCATCGGTTGATAAAGTATGCGCAATGCGCGCCGCCGCGCCCCGCAAGCCATGCGGGTCTTTGTTGCCGTCCGGTTTTTCGCCTATGCCAAACATGGCGGCGAGTTTTTCCAAATTATCGGCAAGCGCCAACGCGAAACAAACGCGGGAGTTTTCGCCGCTCATGCCTATTCCATGCTCCGGTAAATTGTGTTTGCCGACAATATCCGCCATATCTTTGTTTTCGCAAAAGTATTCCGCCGCCATTTTGCCCTCAAATTCGGGGTATTCACCAATCATCAGAGTCGGCAAATCGGCTTTGCAAACGCGCGCGGCAATATCCAGTGCGGATTTTGCCGCACCGCTCAAATCCATTAATTCGCCGATAGCGGCGGCGATTTTTTGCAACCGGCAAACGCGGTCGTATTGCGAACCGAGTTTTTGGTGGTAAGTAATAGATTTTAATTTTTCAATGTAATTTTCCAACGGGATTTTTTTATCCTCGTTGTAATAAAACTGCACATCGCGCAGACGCGCGCGCAAAACCGCGTTAAATCCGGCAATCATGGGCGCGGGATTTTCGGGCGCATTATCGGCAACCAATAAATAAGCGCGGCTTAATTTTCCGGTATCGGAATCAAGCAAATGGAAAAATCTATGATGTTTTTCCATGCAACCGATAACGCAAAAATCGGGCAACGATATATTGCCGTCTATTTCGCCCAAATAAACGGCGGGCTTTTCACACATGGCGGCGACTTCGCCCACAAGATTTTCATCGTATCCCGATGGCGTATAGTCATCATCGTAAGATTCTATCATACTATTATAACTATAAACTGTAGGAAGGCGGTAAGATGTATTGCTTACGGTTTCCCTAAAGTAATTCTCTATTTCTTTGTAGCGGGATTCCCAGCATATAATCACTTTGCCTTTTTCGCGCAAAGCATCTTCATAATCGCTTGCGTGATTAATTGTGATTTCGCCTTCCGACATAATCGGATGCCCTTTTGTCGTTTCGGTTGCGGCGATATTCATAATTTTTCCGGCGATGTGCGTTTTGCCGTGCAAAAGCATAACGCCGCGAATCGGGCGGATAAATTTAAAATCATTGTCGCCCCAGCGCATTAATCTCGGTGCGGGCAAGTTCAGCAAAACGCGCTCCACGATTGCGGGCAATTCGTCCGCGAGTTTTTTGCCGGGTTGCATGCCTTTCCAAGCAATATATTTTTTGCCTTTCTCTTCGGTTTCAATTAAATCTTTTTCGCAAGTCGCGCCTGCGCTTTGCATAAATCCGATTAACGCCTTTGTCGGCGCGCCTTCGGAATCGCGGCAGGCGGCGGTTTGCGGACCGCGCCGAAAAATTTCTTTTTCCGGCGATTCGCTTTTGATATTTGCCAAAAGCGCGACAAAACGGCGGGGCGTTGCCCATGTTGTATATTGCGGAAACGGTATTCCGCCGACAAATCCCGCCTTATTCAATTCCGCGCAAAGCGAACGGGGAAAAGAAGCCGCCAACTCCCGAACCAACTTGGGCGGCAATTCTTCCGTGCGAATTTCAACGAGCAAAGTTTCGGCGCAACGCTCCGGTGTATTAGATGTCATGAGGGTCTCTCATTTTTTCCAAATGCGCGTCAATCAGCGCAACGGCGGAGTCGTAGCCGCGCCGAAAATCGGCAAGAACCGCCATTTTGCAGTTCTTGATTTTTTGGACGGAAAAATCCCATTTGTAAAAATTGCTATCCTTGCGGCGGTGCAAATTTTTCCATGGAATTTTGTGTTTTGGCACGAATGAAATATACAAATCATCGGGCGCAATGTCCACAAAAATTATGCCGTGGTATCCCCGTTCTTTGTAAATATTTTCGTGCTGAAAATTGGAGGATTTTTTCCCCATTGTCGCCGTTTTAATTTCCCAGCGGTGTTTTTCATCCACGACCAAATCCCATTGTTTGTTTTCGGGGTCGGTGGTTTGCTTGTTTTTGACGGAATGTCCGAGCCGCGTTAACACCGCGGCGACAAATTCTTCGCCGACTTGCCCGCGGCTGTCCGGCTGCAATTCGTTGCGCGCGCGCGCAAAACGGCTGTCCGGCTTCCAGCGGCTTCCGGATTTTTGTTTCTCAATTTGGGAATTGAGAACGTCTTCAAATATTTCCGCCAAACCGCCGCCGCTCATGAATCCCGGTATCCCGCCGCGGCGACTACGCCGCTAATTAAACTGCGGCGCAGGTTTAACGCGCCGTTGGTGGACGGGAACGCCGTTTGCGTCCAGTCGTGTTTCAGCAGCAAATTTTTAATCGCCGCTTTTTGCGCGCCTGCAAAAACCGCCACGCCGTAGCCGCGCCGGTGCGGCAAATCCTCAAAGCGCGAATACGCCCGCATGCCCGTAAAACATGTGGACGGCAAATAAACATCGCATTTATAAAGCATGTTTTTGTTGCGCGTGCTGGCGGGCGTGCCGCCGTCCGAAAGCGAATATACTTTTATAAAATCGGCGCAGGACGGCGGGGGCGGAATCTTAATCCGCCCGGCGTTAATTTTCGTCCATACTTGAAACACCGTGCTGACATGCACTTCGCGCCCGTCCGGATATTGGAACGAGTCGGCGGGGAGCGGTTCGTTGTGCGCCATGCGGTATTGCTTGACGCGCTTGCCCGGAACGCCCTTGCCGTCGCTGGCAAAAAGCTGCGGCAAAATAAACGCGGTAATGTCGGCGAAAGCGGCGGAATGGTTGATAAATTGCAGCGCCAAATGCCCGCGCAAGCCAAACGGCGGATTGCCAACAACGGCGTATTTTCCCGCCTTCGGCGTCCATTGCAAATAATCGGCGCGGACAAAAGCGCCGCCACCCGCCGGGGAAGGCGCGATGTCAATTCCGATGCGCCGCTGTTTTGGCAGGTGCGCGTAAAATCCGCCGCCGCCCGCCGCTGGTTCAATAAAACGGTATTCGGACAAATCCACGCGCAACGATTTCGCAACGGCGAACATTTTTTGCACGCAGTAGCGGGCGGTTTCGGGTTTGGTGTAAAACTGGTCGCGGTCCCGCGCGCCGCCGTTTGTGTTTTCGTTTTCGCCCAGCATGCGTAAAAAATCGTAGCGGTAGTGGCGCGGGACGGATTTTTGTTCCCGCCAGCGGGCGAGGGTGTTGGGATGCAATCCCAAAACTTGCGCGATTTGGGGCGGCGGCTGTTTTTCCAGCGCGCGGCAAAATAATTGGTAGGCGGGCGTTTCGTTCATTTTAATTCCCCGAAATCGTTTTTGCAAAACAGGGCGAAGACGGGGGCGTTGTATTTTTTTTCCAGCATTTCTTTGCCGCCCGCTTGCCGGTCTATGATTGCCGCGATGCCCGCAATGGCATGTCCCGCGGCGATGAATTCGTCGCAGGCACGGGCGATGGAGCCGCCGGTGGTGATGACATCTTCCGCGATTAAAATCCGGGACGGGACGGGCGGTTCGTTTTCTATCATGCTTTGCGTGCCGTGTTTTTTCGGTTCTTTGCGGACGATGGCGGCGGCGGTTAGCGGCGCGCCCGTTTGCGCGGCGCGCATGACGGCGGCGGCGGCGATAAAATCCGCGCCGATAGTCGGGCCGCCGATAATGTCCGGCGGCGGGTTAATTTTTGCCGCGCATTCCAAAATCCAATCCGCGAGCGGCGGCAAAAACTCGCCGCGCAAGGTGGCGCGTTTGCAGTCAAAATAAAAGTTTGCCGCGCCGCCGCCGGACAAGCGCATTTCGCCGCCGGTGATGAGGCAGTTTGCGGCGAGAAAATTTTTCATTTGTTCGCGGTTCATTTTGCATTCTCCTTTAAGGTTGCGCCGTTTTCGCACAGCGGAAAGTTTAACGCCTTGCGCGATTCGTAAAAAGTTTTTGCCGCGCGGCGCGCCAAATTGCGCACCCGCCCGACATACCGCGCGCGCTCGGTAACCGAAATTACGCCCCGCGCGTCCAGCAAATTAAACAAATGCGAACACTTCATCACCATTTCATAACCGGGCAAGGGCAGGGGCGCATCACCGTCCAGCAGGGAGAGCGCGGCGTTTTCGTAGTCATCAAAATGGCGCGACAGCATCGCCGTATCGGCGCGTTCAAAATTGTAGGCGGAGTGTTCTTTTTCGCTTTGCAGGTGAATGTCGCGGTAGAAAATAGCGCGGCGGGATTCGGCTTTTGCCGCGCCTTCGTTTTTTGGGCGCGCCCAGAGCAAATCAAAAACATTTTCGCTGCCCTGCAAAAACATCGCCAGCCGTTCCAAGCCGTAGGTGATTTCGCCCATGACCGGCTTTGCCGGCAACCCGCCCGCTTCTTGGAAATAGGTAAATTGCGAAACTTCCATGCCGTTTAACCATACTTCCCAGCCCAGCCCCCACGCGCCCAAAGTGGGGGATTCCCAATCGTCTTCCACGAAACGAATATCGTTGTTTTGCGCTTGCACGCCGAGCTCCGCCAGCGAGCGCAAATATAATTCTTGGAAATTTTCGGGCGACGGCTTGATGGCGACTTGGAATTGGTAGTAGTGTTGCAGGCGGTTGGGGTTGTCGCCGTAGCGTCCGTCTTGGGGGCGGCGGGACGGCTGCACATAACACGCCCGCCACGGCTCCGGGCCGATGGCGCGCAAAAATGTCGCCGGATGGAAAGTTCCCGCGCCGACTTCGCAATCTTGCGGCTGCATCAGAACGCATCCCTGCGCGAGCCAAAACCGCTGCAAACGCAGAATAATTTCCTGAAAACTTAACGCGTCTTCCGCCATTTCTTAATTATAATAGCGAAACTGGCTACGCCGCCGGTTTTTTTATGGAAGACGCTACGGTTTATTTGGATTACAACGCTACAACGCCCGTTCATCCGAAGGTGTTGGAGGCGATGCTGCCCTATTTGCGCGGCGAATACGGCAACGCGTCCAGCCGCCACAGCTTCGGGCGGCGGGCGCGGGCGGCGGTAGACCGGGCGCGCGAACAAGTCGCGGCGGCGGCGGGGGCGCATCCGGCGGAAGTCGTTTTTACTTCTTCCGGCACGGAAAGCAACAATACGATTATCAAAGGCGCGGCGTTGATGGCGATGCGCGGGACGGTTGCGGCGGCGGCGACCGAACATCCCTGCGTGCTTTGCGCGGCGCGCACCGTGCAGCGGGGCGGCGGGGCGTTTGCGCCGCTGGCGGTGGACGAAAACGGGCTTTTGGATATGGACGATTTGCGCCGCACCCTCGCCGGGGGCGATTGTTTTTTGGTCTCCGTAATGAGCGCGAATAACGAAACCGGCGTGTTGCAGGATATTCCCGAAATCGCCCGGCTGGCAAAAGCGGCGGGGGCGGCGATGCACACCGATTCGGCGCAGGCGTTGGGGAAAATCCCGGTCAATTTTGCCGAATGGGGGGCGGATGCGATGACTTTGTCGGCGCACAAAGCGCGCGGACCAAAAGGCGCCGCCGCCCTGATTGTCCGGCGGGAAGTGGATTGGGCGCCGTTGTTGGACGGGGGCGGACACGAAAACGGGCGGCGTTCTTCCACCGAAAATGTCGCGGGAATTGCGGGGATGGGGGCGGCTTGCGAATTAGCGGCGGAATCCGCCGCCGCCGCCGCCCGCATTCAAGTTTTGCGGGACGAAATGGAGGCGGCGCTTTCCGCCGCCGGCGCGGTGATTTTTGGCGCGGACGCGCCCCGCCTGCCGAATACTTCGCTTTTCGGCTTTCCGCAGCTGGACGGCGAAAGTATGGTGGTGATGCTGGACCAGGCGGGTTTTGCCGCGGCAAGCGGTGCGGCGTGTTCCAGCATGAAAAACGAACCCAGCCATGTTTTGCTGGCGATGGGCGTAGAAAACGATATTGCGCGGACGGCGGTGCGCGTTTCGCTGGGGACGGAAACCGGCGGCGAAGAAGTCCGGCGGTTTGCCGCCGCCGCGCTGGAAGTGCGCTCCCGATTGTCCGCCATGTCTTCCGTTTGCGGTTGATTTTACCCCGCCCGAAAGCGGTAAAAAACGGGCGGGGCGCGCGATTTTCCCCCGATTTAGCGCGGGGAGTTTGGGCGAAAAGGCGTTTTGCGCGGCGAAAATCCGGCGCGGTGCGGCATGAAAACCGGATTTGCGGCGGGGCGGATTTGCCGCATTGGCGCGCGGAAAGGCGTTTTGCGCGGTCCAAAAACGGCGTGGGCGGCATTTCGCGCGGGCGCAAAAATCGGGCGGGGCGGGGG
>JBPCWY010000088.1:0-40830 GCA_051009035.1 Gammaproteobacteria bacterium | reverse complement strand
CTTTTGCCGCCGCGTTCATCCATTCTTTCGCGCTGATGCCGCCCGCGCCGGACGCCGCAAAAGACGCGCTCCCGCCGCCGTCTCCCGCCAAAAATAACGCCGCTTGCGGCAATTCGCCGCGCAACTGCGCCGCGGCTTCGCGCAAGGCGGCGGCGTCCGCGCCGGGGATTTGCGCGATTAATACTTTTGCGCCGTTAATGTTTTCCGCCAGCGAAATTAAATCGCGCGTTTGCGCCGCGTTTTGCGCGCGCTGCATGGCGGCGATTTGTTTTTGCGCGTCTTTTAACGAATCGCGCATTTGCGATATTTTTTCCGCCGCGCGGTCGGGCGGCGTTTTGACGATGCCGCCGATTTGCCGCAACTGCGCCGCGGCGTTTTGCGCGCGCAAGACGGCGGCGGCGGCGCACTCCGCTTCTATGCGGCGCACGCCGGCGGCGACCGCGCCTTCGGATGCGATTTGGAAAAAACCAATATCGCCCGCCCGCGCAACATGCGTCCCGCCGCAAAGCTCCGCGGAAAAACCGGAATCAATCGCGACAACGCGCACGACATCGCCGTATTTTTCGCCGAACAACGCCGTAACGCCGCGCCGGATTGCCTCGTCGTATTTCATGGTTTCTATTAATACTTCGGCGTTGGCGCGGATTTGCGCGTTGACGATGTCTTCCGTTTCGCGCAGTTGTTTTTCGGTCGGCGCGCCGCCGTGCGCGAAATCAAAACGCAAATAAGCGGGCGCGACCAAAGAACCTTTTTGCCGCACATGCGCGCCCAATACTTGCCGCAATGCGGCGTGCAAAAGATGGGTCGCCGAATGGCAGCGCGCGATATTTGCGCGGCGCGGCGCGTCTACTTCGCATTCCACTTTGTCGCCGGCAACAAACGCGCCTTCGGTAATTTGCGCCGCATGCCCCCAAACATCGGCGCGAATTTTTTGCGTATCGCGCACTTCCGCCGCCGCGCCGTTTTTGCGCAGCGCGCCCGCATCGCCGGTTTGCCCGCCCGATTCCGCGTAAAACGGCGTGCGGTTTAGGACGAGCAACGCTTCTTCGCCGGCGCGCGATTCTTGCACGGCGCAGCCGTTAACAAAAATCGCCGCGATTTCCGCTTCGCCGCGCAAAGTTTCGTAGCCGGTAAATTCGGTCGCCGCGCCGCCGTATTCCGCGGCGTTTTGTCCGATATTAAATTTCATCGCCGCGCGCGAGCGGGCGCGCTGTTCGTTCATGCATTTTTCAAACGCTTCCATGTCTATGCCGGAAAAATATTTATCCTCGCGGATATAATCTTCCGTCGCTTCCGCCGGAAAGCCGTAAGTATCGTAAAGCTCAAACGCCGCTTCGCCGGAAAATACGGGCAAGGTCTTCGGCGGCTTGCCGGATTTGTCCGCGGAGATTCCGAGGCGTTTTTGTTCCGCTTTTATTTTTTTTGCCAGATGCGCGCGCCCGTCCAAAAAGTTTTTGTAAAACCCGCTTTCTTCGCGTTCCAAAACTTCTTTAATTTCTTCGCGTTTGCCGCGCAAAATATCGCCCGCGCTTCCCATAATATCCGGTAACGCGCCCGCCAAATTGCAAAACCACGGCGAAGCGCCGAAATTATTTTTTTGCGCCGCTTTGCCGCCGTGGATTAATCCGCGGCGGATGATTTTGCGCAGGACATAACCGCGCCCTTCGTTGCCGGGCAAAACGCCGTCCGCAATTAAAAACGCGGCGGCGCGAATGTGGTCGGCGACGACGCGGTGCGAAGGCGCGTATTTTCCGCCGCAATCTTTGCCGCCCGCGTTTTTGACGGCATCGTTAACTTCGGCAAGCAGCGCAAAAAACGAATCCGTTTCGTAATTGCTTTTTGCGTTTTGCATGACGGCGGAAATTCTTTCCAATCCCATGCCGGTGTCCACGCACGGGGCGGGGAGTTTTTTTAATACGCCGGCGGCGTTGCGGTTGAATTCCATGAAAACTAAATTCCAAATTTCCACGCACTCGTCCGCATATTTTTCGTCTTCGCCGCGGAATGTTTTTGCGCCGCCATCGCGGTCGTAAAAAATTTCCGAACACGGACCGCACGGACCGGTCTCGCCCATCATCCAAAAATTGTCCGTTGTCGGAATGCGCGCGATTCTGTTTTCCGCTTCGGCTTCGTTGAAACCGGCTTTGATTAATTCCGCCTTCCACAACGCCGCCGCGTCTTCGTCCGCCGCCACGGCGGGCGCGTCCGCGCCGAATATTTTTCCGCCGCCGAAAACGGTAACCCACAAATGCTCTTTGGCGATTCCCAAATATTCCGGCGAGGTTAAAAATTCCCACGCCAGCGGTATCGCTTTTTCTTTAAAATACGCGCCGAAGGAAAAATTTCCCAGCATCTCAAAAAAAGTATGGTGGCGCGCGGTATAGCCGACATTTTGCAAATCGTTGTGTTTGCCCCCGGCGCGCAAACACCGCTGGGCGGTCGCCGCCGTGTTGTACGGGCGTTTGTCAAAACCCAAAAAAACATCCTTAAACTGCACCATGCCCGAATTGGTAAAAAGCAAAGTCGGGTCGTTTGCCGGCACTAACGGCGAAGACGGCGCGCGCGCATGCCCGCGCGATTCAAAGAATTGCAAAAACTTTTCGCGGATGTCGGCGGATTTCATGGTTTCGCATTGTAGCAAATTTCCGCCGCCGCACGGCGTTGGAATTTCGCTTTTTGCAAAAACGGAAATTTGCCGCGTCCGGCGTTTTGCCGTTTTGGAAAAAAACGGGCGGCTCCGGTTTTTAATCCCGCGCTTTTAATTTTGCCAAAACAGCGGGCGGGTTTTTTGTTGGTGCGGATTTTTTGCGCCGCATTTTGGCGGGGTTTTTTATGCAACGGCGGCGAAAATAAACGCCGGGGATAAACGCGAAAGGCGCGGTTATTTTTCGCTTTGGCGGAGAATATTTCCCGGATATACGGCGGCTTCGTATTCGCCGTCCCAGCGGAGGACCGGCGCGTTTTTGCCGCCGGTGTTGTCTTTGCCGTGGCGGGTTACGATGTAGCAGGACGGCGCGCCCGCCCCCCATACCGAACAATATTTTCCGCCTCGCACGTTCCATTGTCCGGCGGACGGCAACCCTTTGGCGGTCAAATATTCGGTGCGTCCGCCGGCGGCAAAAAACTGCCGCGCGCCGTCCCGGTAAACCGCCGTGGCGTTTTCTAATACGGCGCGAATTTCGGCGTCCGACAACCGCGCGCCGTCTTCCGCCGCCGCCGCGCAGCATGCCAAAATCAAAAACAAACGAAGCGCTTTTTGCATTGCCGCAACTTTATCATAACGGCGTATAATTTATTTTTTTGGAGGAGAATGTTTTGCCGGAAGAGAACGCCAAAATAACGCCCGCGCCGCCGCGCGGTTTTGCGGCGGAAGAATACGAAGCGCGCGCGGAAGCCGTCCAGCGGCGCATGGCGGCGGCGGGGTTTGGCGCGCTGTTGCTTTCCGCCGCCGCGGATATTCAATATTTCAGCGGCTTTCTCACCCGCTTTTGGCAAAGCCCGACCCGTCCCTGGTTTTTGGCGATTCCGGCGCGGGGCAAACCCGTTGCGGTGATTCCGGAAATTGGCGCGCGGGGAATGGCAAAAACTTGGATTTCCGATATTCGCTGCTGGCCTTCGCCGCGCCCGCAGGACGAAGGCGTTTCGCTGCTGGTTTCGGTGTTGCGCGACATGGGCGGAAAAATCGGAATGGCGCTCGGCGCGGAAAGCGCGCTGCGCATGCCGCCCGCCGATTGGTTAAAATTGCGCGCCGCGTTGCCGGGCGAAATCGGCGATTGCGCCGCGTTGCTGCAACAACAGCGGATGATTAAATCGCCCCGCGAAATTGAAAAAATCCGATACAGCGCGCGCGCCGTTTCCGCCGCATTTGCCGCGTTGCCGCAGGGCGCGCACGGCTTGCGCGAAAGCGCGGTTTGCCGCCGTTTGCAGGCGGACATTCTCCAAAACGGCGCGGACGAAATCCCGTATTTGGCGGCGGCGTCCGGTGCGGGCGGATATGACACCGTGATTATGCCGCCGCAGGATACCACTCCGGCGGCGGGCGAAGTTTTGATGATTGACATCGGCGCGGTATACGACGGTTATTTTTGCGATTTTGACCGCAACTACGCCGTCGGCAAAGCGGCAAACGGCGCGCAAAAAGCGCATTCCGCATTACACCGCGCGATGCGGGCGGGCATCGCCGCCGCCCGTCCGGGCAACACCGCCGCCGCAGTTTGGCGGGCGATGCGGGAGACGCTTTCGGAAGCCGGAGATGTCGGGCGAATGGGACACGGAATTGGCGTGCAGCTGACCGAGCCGCCGTCTTTGGCGGCGCACGATGAAACGGTTTTGCGGGAAGGCATGGTTTTGGCGGTTGAGCCGTCCGTCAAAACCGGCGAAGGATTGCAAATGGTTTGCGAAGAAAATATTGCCGTCGGCGAAGAAGCGGAATTGTTAACCATTCCCGCCGCGGAAGAATTGCCGGTAATTCCCGCCGCATGAACGCGCCCGCTGTCATGTTTTTTCCCGCCGGTGTTTTGTCCGGCGTTTTTTCCGCGCGCGCAAAAAACGGCACCGGCGGGATATTGTTGCGCGCCAAATACGCGCCGGAATATATTTTTGCAAAAATGATTGCCGCGAAATTTGTTGCCGCGAAAAATATTGTTAAAATCGCTTGCGCAAGCGCATGGAAAAAATGCGGCGGCGGGGAAAATTTTTACCGGAGCGGGTGTTATGGAAATTAATCAAATTGCGTTTCAGGGCGCGCTTTGTCCGGCGAAAACCAAGCGCCTCGGCGTTATTGCGCTTGCTTCGGATTTAACGATTGAGCGCGATTTACCGCGCATGTTGCCGCCCGATGCGGAGATGTTTGTCAACCGGGTGCAAAATACCAACCCGCTGACGCTGGAAAATTTGCGCGCGATGCGGGGCGATATTGCGCGCGCCGCCGCCGGACTTTTGCCCGGGCGGGGCGTTGATGCGGCGGTGTATGCCTGCACTTCCGGAAGCGCCGCCATCGGCGGGGACGCCGTTTGCAAACTCGTCCAAACGGCGCACCCGCAAACGCCGGTCACTACGCCGCTCGCCGCTTTGGATGCGGCGTGCGCGGCGTTGAATATTAAAAAACTCAGCATCCTAACGCCCTATTCGGCGGAAATTAACCGCGCGCTCGGCGAATGTCAAACCGCCGCCGGACGCGAAGTAATTAACATCAACGGGCTGGGTTTTGACGACGATGTGTTGGTCGCCGATATTCCGCCGGAAGCGGTCGTCCGCTACGCCGCGGACGCCGTCCGCCCGCAAGCGGACGCGCTTTTTATTTCCTGCACCGCGTTGCGCGCCGCGGAAGTTGCGGAAGAAATTGAACGGGCGGCGGGGATTCCAGTTTTAACCAGCAACCAAATTTTGGCATGGCACGGCGCGCGGCTTTTGCAATGCGCCCGCCCGTTGTCCGGTTTTGGCGCGTTGTTGCGGGAGGCGGCATGACTCCGGCGGAATGGGCGTTATACGAAACCGCCGAAACGCGGTTTTTGCGCAATGCGGGCGCGGACGACGGCGCGCATTTGCGCCAATCCCGCGCCGTCCTGCCCCGCGCGGACGGCGCGCGCGCGATTGCGGAAATCCGAAAATGGCCGCATTACGCGCCGACTCCGCTGCATTCGCTGGAAGAAATTGCGGCGCGCGCAAAAGTGCAAAGCGTTTATTACAAAGACGAAAGCGGGCGGTTTGGGCTGGGAAGTTTTAAGGCGTTGGGCGGGGCGTTTGCCGTTTCGCGCCTGCTCGCCGCGCACATCCGCCGCGCAACGGGCAAACCGCCGGACGGCAAAACGCTGGCGGCGGGCGGGTATGCGGCGCATGTCCGCAACATTACGGTAACCTCCGCAACGGACGGCAACCACGGACGCTCCGTTGCATGGGGGGCGAAAATGTTCGGCTGCCGCTGCCGCATTTATATTCACGCCGAAGTCAGCGAAGGGCGCAAACGGGCGATAGAAGCATTCGGCGCAAAAGTCGTCCGGATTCGCGGCAACTACGACGAATCGGTGCGCCGCGCCGCCGCCGATGCGCAAAAAAACGGCTGGTTTGTCGTTTCCGATACTTCTTATCCCGGATATGCCGAAATGCCCCGCCAAGTGATGGCGGGATACAGCGTCATGGCGGAAGAAGCGTTGCGGCAAATACCCGTTTTGCCGACTCATGTTTTCGTGCAGGGCGGAGTCGGCGGATTAGCCGCCGCCGTATCCGCGTGGCTGCGCCATCAATTCGCCGCCGGAAAATTCGGCGCGTCCCCGCAATTGACCGTTGTGGAGCCGTCGTTGGCGGGGTGTTTGCACGAAAGCGCCCGTTTGCGGCGGGCTGCGGCAGTCCAAATCGCCGAAGAAACGATTATGGCGGGGTTGAGTTGCGGCGAAGTTTCGGAGCTGGCGTGGAAGATTTTACAACCCGGCGCGCGCAATTTTATGTTAATTGACGATGCGTTAATTCCGCCGCTAATGCGGCATTTGGCGCGCCGCCGCACGCCGGTGGAAGGCGGCGAATCGGGCGTGGCGGGGCTTGCCGGATTTTTAGCAGCAGCGTGTTCGCCGATGCGCCGCCGGGCGGGATTAACCGCCAAAAGCGCGGTGCTGGTCTTCGGCACCGAAGGCGCCACGGATGCGGAAATTTACAAGAAATTAACCGCCGGAAATTAACCGCCGCACGCCGCCCCCATACCCGCAGGGACGGCGAAAACGGCGGGAAAAATCAGAGGGGGGTTACGTTATTGGCGAGCGGCCCTTTTTTGCTGTCGGTCACTTCCATTTTGACCTCCTGCCCTTCGCGCAAAGTTTTGCGCCCGCTGCCGTTGATGGAGTTGTAGTGAACGAAGACATCCCGCTCGCCATCATCGCGCGAGATAAAGCCGAAGCCCTTGTCATCGTTAAACCATTTGACCTTGCCGGTCACTTGCGTTCCTTCTGTCATTGTGTTTTCTCTTTGTTGCAGTATCGCCGCCTTTGCGGCTGGCGCATATTATACGGCATTAATCGCGCATTGCGGCGTTTTTTTGCCAAAAAATAAAAATATCCCCGTTTTGGGGAAAACTTCCGCAACAAAACCGCGTTTTTCCGCCGCCCGCCGCCCAATTCCATTTCCGCCCCGCGCCGCTTCCCCGCGCTGTCATTCCTGTCCGCCAAAAATCCCAAACGGGCGGTAATGCCGAAAAACAAAAGATATTCTCCATTCCTGCGAAAGCAGGAATCTCTTTGCCGATAGCGGGCAATTCCTTTGTTTAATATAGTAGAAACGGCAAATGTCGGGCGGATTCATACCCCGCAAACCGCAAAAAGATTCCCGCCTGCGCGGGAATGGCAAAAAAAGGCGGCGCGCCGGGCGGATAATCGCGCAAACAACTGCGCAAACCCGCCCGCTATACCCGCCCGCTATACCCGCTCAATATATTCGCCGCTGTCCGTGTTGACCCGGATGCTTTCGCCGCTTGCCACAAACGGCGGGACCATGACCGTAATACCCGTTTCCATTTCCGCCGGTTTGTAGGAAGATGTCGCCGTCGCCCCTTTTGCCTGCGGCTCCGTATTGACGATGCGCAGCGCCACGGAAGACGGCAAAGTCGCGCCAATCGCGCGCCCTTCGTAAAAATTGATTTCCACCGCAGTGTCGGGCAGCATATACCCTTCGCGCCCTTCAAAAAAATCCGCCCCCAGATTAATCTGGTCAAAATTTTCCTCGTCCATCAGCACAAATTCTTCCCCGTCCCGGTAAAGAAAGCGCATTTTGCGCTGTTCCACGAAGGGGCGCTCCACCTTGTCGTCGGTGCGCAGGCGGAAGCTGTTTTTGCCGCCGGTTTCAATGTCTTTCGCCTCCACCTGCATATACGCGCCCCCGCGCCCGCCGACATGCACATGGCGCGCTTTGCCCACGCGCCACAGGCGTTTTTCCATTTCAATTAAAATCCCGGCGCGCACTTCGGTCGCGGAAATCTTTGCCATGTTGTTTAAGCGTCCTTTTTTCCAGTAAAATGATTATATCTTAAATTTCGCCGGAATTAATGCCCGAACTTCCCCCTATTGCCGTTATTGTTTTGCTCGCCGTTTCGGCGTTTGGCATGGTTATGATTTTAACCATGCTGCGCTGGCCGACGGTCCCCGCCTATTTTATCGCCGGGGCGTGCGTGGGCCCCAGCGGGCTGGGCGTGCTGCACGACAACGAGACGGCGCATTTTATCGCCGAGTTGGGCATTATCTTTCTGCTGTTTACTATCGGGCTCAAGTTCAGCATCAGCGGGCTGCGCACTATCCGCCGCTATGTTTTCGGGCTGGGCGGCGCGCAAACTTTTTTGACCGGAATGCTTTTTGGGATGCCGGTATGGTTTTTTTACGGCGATGTGCCGCTGGCGTTGCTTGTCGGTTCGGTCGCCGCCATGTCGTCCACCGCCATTGTCAGCCAGATTTTAATTGAAGAAAACACGCTCAATTCCCCGTCCGGCAGCCGGGCGATGGGCGTTTTATTGTTTCAAGATTTGGCGGTCATCCCGCTCATTATCGTTTTTTCGTCCAGTTTCGGCGCGTCTTCGGCGTTGAATACCGCCGCATTAGTCGGCGTTAAAGTCGCGGCGATTATGGCGATTGTCCTGTTTGCCGGCGCACCGGCGATGTCGCGCTGGTTAAATTTTGTCGCCGGCTACGGCAATAAAGAACTTTACATGCTTAATTTAGTGATGCTAATTATCGCGCTTTCCGGATTTAGCGCGTGGGCGGGTTTGTCCTACGCCTTGGGCGCGTTTGTCGCCGGAATTTTAATGTCCGAAACAATGCACCGCTACCGCGTCTCGCGCATCGTAGAACCCTTCCGCCACATTTTTCTCGGATTCTTTTTTATGTCGCTGGGGATTTTGGTAGACCCGGGTTATTTGCTGGAAAATTGGGCACTGGCACTGGGCGCGGCGGCGTTGTTAATTGCCGTCAAAGCGCCGTTAATTTACGGCTGCACGCGCATTCTCGGCGCGCACGCCAAAACCGCGATTTACACCGCCGTCCTGCTGTGCGGCGCGGGCGAATTCGGTTTTGTGCTGCTGACTTTGGCGCGCACTTCCGAAATGGTAGACAACGGCGTTTTTCAACTTCTCCTCTCCGCAAACTTGGCGGCGTTAATCGTCATTCCGTTTTTGTGGCGGCAGCGGCAGCGTTTCGTCCGCTACTTCGCCCGCGACGACTGGCTCGCCTCGGCGAAAAAAGTAACCGAAAATTTATCCGAAACCATGGCGCTTTCCGACCATGTGATTATTTGTGGCTTCGGGCGCACCGGACAAGCCGTCGCCGGAATCCTCCGCGACATCGGCTTGCCCTATGTCGCATTGGAAGAAAACTACCAAATTTTGCAAACCGTAGGCGGCGCGGACCATGTTTTATACGCCGAATCATCCAGCGTGGAAGGATTGACCGGGGCGAATATTATGCGCGCGCGGGCGTTGATTATGTCCTATATTGACGCGGTGGATTCCAAAACCACGGTGCAGCGGGCGCGCGCGCTTAATCCAAAAATTTATATTATCGCCCGCGCCGACACGGTCAAACGCGCCAACGAACTCGTCTCCGCCGGAGCCGATTTGGCGTATCTTGATGTGTATGAATTCGGTTTTTCGGCGGCGAAAAAAACCGCAAACGCGTGCTACCGCATGAACGGCAAAGCCGTCAACCGGGCGATTTTGCGCGCCCGCGACCGGGAAAACCCGTATTTTACCGGCGAATTTTCCGCCGATTTGGAAGACCCCGAAAACGCCGAAACTTTTGTCGGCTGCGTCCCGCAACAAGACATTCCTTCCTTGGAAACCGCCTTGGAAGGTTGCCAGGTTATTTCGTGGCTGCGCGCGGGCGAAATTATTAACGCGCAAGACACCCGCCGCACGGCGCGCGCCGGGGACGAAATTGTCATCAGCGGCGGCTTTGCCAAAGTGATGGAGATTAAGAAAAATATTGAAAGTCCGGACGGCGGATAATCCGCCCCGCGCGGGAATGCGGTAAAATGCGCCGCATGCGCGCGAGTTTGTTTTTTATTCATTCCACAAAAGAGGCGCCCGCCGAAGCGGAGCTTGCCAGCCACCGCCTCATGTTGCGCGCCGGCTTTATCCGCAAACACGCGGGGGGAATTTATTCGTGGTTGCCCGCCGGATGGCGCGCGGCGCGCAAAATCGCCGGCATTGTCCGCGAAGAAATGGACGCCGCCGGTTGCGCCGAAATCTTAATGCCCGCCGTGCATGCCGCGCAGCTGTGGGAAGAATCGGGACGCTGGAAAGAATACGGCGCGGAATTGCTGCGTTTTGCCGACCGCCGCGGGCGCGATTTTTGCCTCGCGCCGACCCACGAAGAAATGGTCACCGACATCGTCCGCGCCCATGTCTCTTCCTACCGCCAGCTGCCGTTCAATTTATACCAAATCCAAACCAAATTCCGCGATGAAATCCGCCCCCGTTTCGGCGTCATGCGGGCGCGCGAATTTATAATGAAAGACGCCTATTCTTTTGACATGGACGAAGAAGGAATGCGGCGCAGTTACGAAACAATGCGCCGCGCCTACTGCCGCATTTTTGACCGCATCGGTTTGCGCTACCGCATGGTAGAAGCCGACTCCGGAACAATCGGCGGAAAAATATCGCACGAATTTATGGTGCTGGCGGATTCCGGCGAAGAAACGGTTTTATATTCCCCGGAAAGCGGTTACGCCGCCAATTTGGAGCGCGCCGCCTGCCCGCCGGGGACGGAAAAACGCCCGCCCCCCGCCGAAGAATTGCAAAAAATAGACACGCCCGGCGTCGCCACAATCGCCGCGCTCGCCGAATTTTTGGGGGAGCGCGCGCCGCCGCCGCCGCGCAATATTAAAACCATGTTAGTGCGCGGTGCGGCGGGAACCGCGGCGGTATTGTTGCAGGGCGGGCATGCTTTAAATTTAACCAAAGCCGCGGCGCAGCCGGAAATCGGCAACGGCGCGGATTTGCTTCCGGCGGAAGAAGCCAAGCCGCTCGCCGGCGCGGGTTTCGGTTCTTTGGGTCCGGTGAATATGCCCCTGCCCGTCATTGCCGATTTTGGGTTGGCGGCGGTTTCCGATTTTGCCTGCGGCGCAAACGAAGACGGACGCCATTATTTAGGCGCAAACTTCGGGCGCGATTGTCCGGAGCCGCGTTTTGCCGATGTGCGCCGCGCCGCCGCGGGCGACCCGTCTCCGGACGGCAACGGGACGCTGCTGGAATGCCGCGGCATAGAAGTCGGGCATATCTTCCAGCTCGGCGCAAAATATTCGCAAGCCATGTCCGCCACGGCAGAATCCCCCGAAGGCGGCGCGCTGCCGATTATGATGGGTTGCTACGGCATCGGCATCACCCGCATCGCCGCCGCCGCCGTGGAACAAAACCATGACGCGCGCGGCATGATTTTTCCCGACGCCATCGCGCCCTTTCAGGCGGTAATCGCGGTCATCGGCGCGCGCGACAAAAAAGTCATGGCGGCGGCGGAAAAATTATACGACGAACTGCGCCGCGCCGGAATAGATGTTTTATTGGACGAGCGCGATTTGCGCCCCGGAGTCATGTTTGCCGAATTGGATTTGCTCGGCATCCCGCACCGCCTCGTCATCGGCGCGCGCGCTTTGGCAAACGGCGAAACCGAATACAAACACCGGACGGCGGACAAAAGCGAAATGCTCCCCCTAACTTCCGCCGCCGAAACCGTCCGCCAAAAAATAAAAACATAACCCCCGCAAAAAACCCCGCGGCGGTAAAACAAATTGCGGCGCAATATAAAAATTGCCCGCTTTTATTTCCCGCTTTTAATTACGCCCGCAAATTATAAAAGCAAACAAACGGCATTAAAATCCGGACAATTTCCCGCCCCTTATTTCTCCGTTCCTGCAAAAGCAGGAATCTCTTTGCCGCGTGCGGAATGCAAACTCGCCCAACTTCCCCGCTTTTTCTAATCTATTAATTTCTCGCCTCCGACATTTGTCGGGGGCGAGCAATGGAAAATTTTTATGTAATTTATGTATGCCGCCGCCCTGCGCGGTTTATTTCTTGTCGTCCGGAGGATTGAAAAAACCGGGCATGCCGAACATTTCGCCGCCGAGCATTTTTTTCATGTTTTCGCGCATCTGGTTTTGCGCGTTTAGAAAATTTTCCATGCCGCCAAAAACATACTGCTCCAAAACCTGCCGCGTCATTCTGCCCTGCAACGCGGCGATGTTTTCCATTTCGGCGGCGGAAAGGGACGCGCCGAATTTGTCCCGCAGTTTGCGCTGTGATTCCAAAAACACGGGCAGGCACTGTTCAAAATAAACCGCCATCGGACCGCGAAACGGGCCGTGAAAAAACGCCACCAAATTGCGCAAGCTTTGTTCGGACAACACCGGCTCCCCGCCGGAATCTTCGGCAAGCAACGCCTGCAACAACACCGCGCGGGTGATGTCTTCGCCGCTTTTGGCGTCGCACACCCGGAACGGTTCGTTATCCACCGCCATTTTTTTCAACTCGTCCAAAGTAATGTAGCGGCTTTGTCCGGAGTCGTATAAACGGCGGTTGGAATATTTTTTAATAATTTTAGGTTTCGCCATGCCGTCCCTCCAAGCGCGCGAGGCGCGATTCTAATTCGCGGCTTTTTTGCGCCACCGCCGCCGCGTTGCGGTTAAATTCGGCAACGGCGGAAGGCGGCGCGGCGACTCCCCCCGCTACTAAAATATTTTTAATATCCAAACGCGCCGCCGCATCGGCGCAAAAACCGGCGGCGTCCGCACCCATTATTTCGGCGAGAATTTGGCGCGGCGAATTGCGCTCCCACGCGCCGTTCAAATCGCGCAACAACGCGCCGTCCCCGTCCAAATGCAAATCCGCCCCGCGCCAATGCGCTTCGGCGTCCGCGGCGACTTCCGGCAAAACCGCGCGCCAATATCCGCCCGCATCCAAACGAAAACACAACCGCAACGCGCCCGCCCGCAACGCGACAACGCGCCCGGCGTGCGCTTGCATGCGCCGCCGCTCCGCTTCCGTTTGGCGGGCGTTGATTAATCCGGCTACGGCGGCGGAAATAAAAAGCATGCGTTATATCTTACCACCTTCCGCGCATAATCGCGCTTTTTGCGCCAATGCGCGCGCCGTTTTTTGGAGCGCTTGCGGGCAATTCGGGTCGGCGCGAAAAACCGCCGCCGGTTTGCCGTAGTTTGCGGCGAGCGATTTTTCGTAACCGATGTCGTAAAACGAAGACAACAAATCGGCGGCAAGCGCTTCCCATTCGCCGCGGGCGTGGTATTCCCGCCAATAGCGGCGGCGCGGCGCGGCGTATTTTCCCAGCGCGGCGAGCGCGGATTCAAAAAGGGCGGAATCTTGAAACGCCGCATAATCCCCGGCAACCCGCCGCGCCCGCGCCGCCAATTCCGCTTCCGCATAAAACAACGGCGCTTGCCGCGCCGCAAACAACAACGGGCGCGGCACATGCAACGCGCCGATTTTGCGCCCTTCCGTTTCTACAAAAACCGGCGCATGCTGCGGCAATGCGCGCATCGCTTCAAACAATGCGGATTCAAATTTGCGCTGGGACGGCTGCGCGCCGGTTGCGCCAAAAACCGAACCGCGGTGGCAGCCCAGCGCTTCCAAATCCAAAACCGATTCGCCGTTGTCGCGCAACGCGGCGAGCAGCAAAGTTTTTCCCGCGCCGGTTTTTCCGCCGATTGCAAAAAACGGCAACGCCGCGGACAATTCGCAAATGCCGTTGATGACCGTTTGCCGGTAAAATTTATACCCGCCCGAAAGTTGCGCGGCGTCCCATCCAATTTGGCGCAACACTTCCGCCACCGCGCCGCTCCGCCGCCCGCCGCGCCAGCAATACACGAGCGGACGCCATTCGCGCGGATGCGCCGCCAAATGTTTTTGCAAATGCGCGGAAATATTGGCGGCGACAAATCCCGCCCCGCGCAACCGCGCGGCAAACGGCGAACTTTTATACAACGCCCCGACTTCGGCGCGCTCCGCATCGGAAAGCGCGGGCAAATTAACCGCGCCCGGAATGCAATCTTCGGCAAACTCCGCCGGCGACCGCGCATCAAGTATCCCGTCAAAACCGTCCCAAGGTAAATTCATATTTTAACGGGCATTATACCTTGTCCGCCCGTCCCGCCCCGAAAACAGGCAAACCGCCGCCTTTCGCAATTTTGCGGGCGCGGTTTGTTTTTAAGAAAATTCGGTATAATGCAAAACAACGGCGAAAACGCGCCAAATTTTTTTGCCGCGTTTTTACAAAACATGTTTTACCCGAGGAGAATTGGCGCAAATGCCCGAATTGAATGTCAAAAACCGGACGCTGTTTATCCGCGACAATATTGATATTTTGGATAATTTAAATTCCGAGTGCGCGGATTTAATTTATCTTGACCCGCCGTTCAATTCCAACCGCGATTACGCCGCGCCGATTGGAAGTAAGGCGGCGGGCGCGTCTTTTAAGGACGCGTGGACTTTGGACGACATAGATTTGGCATGGGTCGGGCAGATTTCCGAGCGGCATCCCGCGTTGGCGGCGGTGATTGACGCGGCGGGAATGACCGGCGGCAAAGGCGACAAAGCGTATTTAATTTTTATGGCGCGCCGCCTTTTAGAAATGCACCGCATTCTTAAATCAACGGGAAGCATTTACCTGCACTGCGACCCGACCATGTCGCATTCGTTAAAATTGTTGATGGACGCGGTTTTTGACTCGCGCAATTTTCGCAACGAATTGATTTGGCGCATTGGCTGGGTGTCCGGTTATAAAACGCAAAAGAAAGGGTTTATTCGGAATCACGATACTTTGCTGTATTACGCCAAAAGCCCGAAGTTTACTTTTTGCAAAGAATATATTCCGTATCCGGAAGGATACGTGCGGCGGGACGGCGGCGCGCCGACGGGAAAAGGAATCCCGATTGAGGATACTTGGAATTGCAGCAACGGGGATATTTTGGATTCTATTATGATTAAAAGTTTTTCCAAAGAAAAAACCGGCTACCCGACTCAAAAGCCGCTCGCGCTTTTGGAACGGATTATCAAAGCGTCCACCAACGAAGGCGATGTCGTGCTGGACCCGTTTTGCGGTTGCGCGACTACGCTTGTCGCCGCCGAAACGCTAAACCGCCAATGGCTCGGCGTTGATATATCAAACAAGGCGGGGGAGTTAATCAAAACGCGTTTGCAAAACGCGCAGGACATGCTTTCCACGAAAGGCGCGTGGAAAAAAATAATTACGCGCGAAGATTTTCCCGCGCGCACGGACAACGGCGCGGTCATGGTAAATCCGAAAAAAGAAGCGCACACGCTTTACGGCAAACAAGAAGGAAATTGCGCGGGTTGCCGCCACCATTTTCCGTTCCGCAATATGACGGTAGACCATGAAAAACCGAAATCAAAAGGCGGGCAAAACACGGCGGATAACTTGCAACTGCTGTGCGGCGCATGCAACAGCGTCAAAGGCAACCGCGCCATGGAATATTTAATCGCAAAATTAAAAGAGCAGGGCATAATTCCCTAATTGCGCCCGTTTAATTGCGCGCCCCGCCGCCGCCGTTATTCCGGCGAAAATCCCCATACTCTCCATTCCTGCGAAGGCAGGAATCTCTTTGCCGTTTGCGGGACATGAATTTGCCAAACTTCCGCTGTTTCCATTATATTAAACGAAGGAATAAGCCGTCGCCGACAAAAAGATTCCTGCCTTCGCAGGAATGGAGAGACGGAGGGGAGCGGAGACCCGCGAAAAACGGAACCCCGTAAACAATGAAATCCGCAACAATATTTATAAAAATTAATAAATTGGTATAATGCATTCCTAAAAATTAACGGCGTTTTTTGCAATACGAAAGGAGGCGTATGCCGTGAAAATGTTTTTTGTTTTATTGCCGTTTTTGTTTTCGCCTTTTGCGCTGGCGGCGGAAGATGCGCCGTCCGGCGGAAAGAAAATTCTCGGCTTTGCCGGGGCGGTCGGCATGGAAAAAAGTTTCGTGCTGGAAGCATTGACCGCTTACGAAGGCGGGGATAACGGGCGGCATCCCGCTTTTAGTTTGGCGAATGCCGGGCGGGACGGGCGGACTTTTTGCGTTTCGTTAAAGAAATGCAGGCGCGGCGGCTGCGAAAAGCGGGGAATGCAAACCGCCAAATTCGCCGCGCGTTTTGTTGAAGATTACAACCGCATTTACGGCGCGCCGTTTTTAGCATTCCGCCGCGAATGCATGCCCGCGCACATTAAATTATATCCCCGCGCCGTCCGCATCGTCCTCGGCAACAACCGCGCGCGATGGTTTTGCAACGGCATCAGCGGCGACGGCGAACCGCGCAACTGCTTCGCCGAATTTGGCGCGGCGTCCGACAGCGCAATCGGCAGAACCGTCGCCCACGAAATATTAAATATTACGGGTATTAACGACACGCGCAACCCGCTTTTTCGGAATTGTTTGGTTTACGATTCCCCGGACAATACCCTCCGCCATTACGCGGAGCTTTGCGATATTGAAAAACGCTTGATTATTTTTCAGCGCGATTATATTAAAAACGGCATGGACCGAAACGAAACCGCCGCCGCTTTTCGCGCGCATTGGCAAACATCGGATTTTACGCTTGCGCTGGCAAAACTGCCGCCGCCGCCCGCGCCGAAAAAACAAAAAACAAAACAATTTCCGACAAGCGGCAACCGCTGACGCATCGCGCCGCGGCAAAAAAAAACTGCGCGCTTTGCCGCCAAACTTAAAATGCATTACAATTCGCATATTTTAATAAAACAATTTTAATCATGAAACAAAAAATCCGTTTAACTTCTTTCGCCCAAACTGGCGGCTGCGGCTGCAAAATCGCGCCGAAGCGGTTGCGCGCGTTGTTGCGCGAAGCGGGCGTTTTGCCGCCGCCGTTTATCCCGCCCGCATTATTGGCGGGCGCGGAAAACGCCGAAGACGCCGCCGTGTGGAAAATCTCCGAAGATTGCGCGCTCGTGGCGACCGCCGATTTTTTTGCGCCGCCGGTGGATTCGCCGGACGATTTCGGGCGCATCGCCGCGGCGAATGCAATTTCCGATGTGTATGCGATGGGCGCGTCCCCGTTGTTTGCGCTGGCGTTGGCGGCGATGCCCGCCGCGTTGCCGGATTCCGCAGCCGCCGCAATTTGGGCGGGCGGCGCGGCAAAATGCAAAGAAGCGGGAATCGTCGTGGCGGGCGGGCATTCCATCGCGGCGGCGGAACCGCTTTACGGGCTGGCGGTTGTCGGGCGCGCGCATCCGAAAAAAATCCTGACAAACGGCGGCGCGCACGCGGGCGATAAATTGATTCTCGGCAAACCGCTCGGCGCGGGATTAATGTGCGCCGCACACCGCCGCGGCGAATTGTCCGCCAAAGATTACAAAATATTAACCGGCGCAATGTCCGCATTAAACCGCGCCGGAGAATCGTTGCCAAACATTCGCGGCGTTTCGGCGTTGACCGACATTACCGGCTTCGGTTTGCTGGGGCATTTGTTGGAGATGTGCAGGGCGTCCAAATGCCGCGCGGTGTTGCGTTTTTCCGCTATTCCGTTTTTTATCCGCGCCCGCGCGCTGGCAAAAAAAGGCGAAGCAACCGGCGCATCGGCGCGCAATTGGGAAAGTTATCAAAGCGAAGTCGGCGGCGCGCTTGCGCCCTGGCGGCAAACATTATTAACCGACCCGCAAACCGGCGGCGGATTGCTCGCCGCTTGCGCCCCCGCGGCGGTAAAAAAAGTATTGCAAATTTTTGCGGACAACGGCTGCCCGCAAGCGGCAATCATCGGCGAAACCGCCCCCGGCGCGGGCGTCGCCGTGGAAATTTAATGCGGCGCAAATATTAATTAAAATTTTTCGCCGGTTTGTTTCGCCGCCTATCCGCCGCGCCGAATTATATTTTAATGGGTAATACTTTACCCTTACTTTACCCTTCCCGTTTTTTGCCGATTCTTTTTTTAAATTGTCATGCGCCAATGCCGTATTGGCGGTTCAATTTTTATCCGCGCATTTGTAGTTTGCGGAAAAAGAAAAACAAATTAAATAACGCGGCAAAAAAATAATTACGCAGCAACCGGCGCGGCGAAGCGGGCGAATGATTCCGGCAGGACGCAGTTTTGCAAACTGCGCTGCCCGAATAAAAAACGCCCGCCGCAAATAAAACCGAGCGCGTTCCAATCCGCGGCGTTTAAGGCGTCGCGCAGCGGGCGCAGGCGGGCTTTGCCGCGCGGAAAAAGCGCCAATACCGAACCGTCGTAATCGCGCGCGGGGTGGAGGAAAAACGGCGCGGCGCGGCGCGTTTTGGCGTTGACATAAATGCGCGGGCGCGGCGAATCACAATGCGCCCGCCCCCATTGCCACCAATCGCCTTCGCCGAATTTGCGAATCCGCCGCGCCAATAATTTTTGTTTGTGCGGCAGGAGGGCGGGATGGTTGATGTTGTAAAACATGCGGCGCGTCTCGCCGGTTTTTGCCGTGCGCGAACATACAAAATCGCGGTTGCCGCGCGCGTTTGCAAAAACGGAATCCATGCCGCTTACCGCGCCGACTCTGACCGAAAATATTTCGCCGAGCGAAACGCCCCCCGCGGCGTGGCGGAAAAAAATTTGCCCGGCGGCGTGCGCGAAAGAAAGCGCGCCGCCGTTTGTCCGGCGCGAAAAATCGCCTTTCTCAAAACGCCAAATCGCGCAGTTGGGAGACGCCCCGTCAAACACGCGCGCGTCCCCCAATTCTATAAAATCGGTTATCGTCCCGCCTTCGTAAAGCATGCGGTTGAGTTGCGCCGCCGCCGTTGTTTTTAGAAAATTGCGCGGCGTAATCAAAATAAGTTCGCCGCCGTCCGCCAAGTGGCGCATGCATTTTTCGGCAAAAAACAAATATAAATTCGTCCGGCGGTCAAACGGCGCGCCGTTTAATTTTTGCCGCGTTTGCGGCGGAATGTCCTGGTAGCGGACATATGGCGGGTTGCCGATAATCGTTTCAAATTTATGCGAGACGGGATAATCAAAAAAATCCATGCACCGCGCGCCGCTTTGCGCGGCGTAATGCGGGTCAATTTCCACCCCCGTCGCCGCGCCGCCAAGCGCGCGCAAAAACGCGCCGTCCCCCGCCGCCGGCTCCAAAACCGCACCGCGGTTTTTGCGCAGCGCGAGCATTTGCCGGACAATTTCGGGCGGGGTAAAAACCTGTCCCAGTTGCGTAATATTTTTCATGTTTTCGCGCCGCTTGTTTCGGATGCGCGCGGCAAATTAGCGCGCCGCCGTATTTTACCCGCCGCAACGGCGCGGGGGAAAATTAAAAACGGCGTAAAAGTTGTAAAATGGCGGCATGACTGCGCGCGGCAAACCCGCTTTTTTGCAAAGCATTCCGCCGTTGCCCGGCGTCTACCGCTTTGTAGACGGCAAAGGCGCGGCGCTTTATATCGGCAAGGCGGCGAATCTCAACAAACGCGTTGCTTCGTATTTTTCCGCCCGCCGCGCCTCGCCCCGCATCCGCCTGATGCTTTCCGCCATGCGGGATGTGGAAATCACCGTCGCCGCTTCCGAACACGCCGCGCTGTTGCTGGAAAACGCCCTGATTAAATCCCTGCGCCCGCGCTACAATATTTTATTCCGCGACGACAAAACCTATCCCCTGCTGCGGTTTAGCGCGCACGCCTACCCGCGCCTGATGTATGCGCGCGGCGCGGCGGACGGGGATTCTTTCGGGCCGTTTCCGGACGGGCGGGCGGTGCGCGAGACGATTAATATGCTGCAAAGCGCTTTTCGGCTGCGCACTTGCGCCGACTCCGTTTTTGCCAACCGCAGCCGCCCCTGTTTGCTGCACGGCATCGGCAGATGCAGCGCGCCCTGCATCAACGCCCTGCCGCCCGCCCAATACGCCGCCGATGTGCGCGGCGCAAAAGCGCTGTTGCAAGGCGACAGCCGCGGCGCGGAAGCCGGTTTGCGCGGGCAAATGGAAGACGCCGCGGCGCAATTGGAATTTGAAAAAGCGGCGGCGTTGCGCGACCGCCTGCGCGCGTTGTCGGTCGTCCGCGCGCGCCATTGCATTGACATCCCCGGCGCGCCGGACGCCGATTATGCCGGGGCGCATTGCGGCGAAGCCGGCGCATGCGTCAATGTGGTGATGGTGCGGGGCGGGCGGCGGCTGGGGGAGCGGCGTTTTTTTCCGGCGTGCGCCGCCGCCGCTACGCCCGCGGAAGTATTGTCGGCGTTTATCGGGCAACACTACGGAAATATGCCGCACCCGCCGGCGATTATTCCCGCGTGCCGCCCGCATCCGCCGCCGCCCGATTCTTTGCCCGTTGTCCGCGCGCCGCGCGGGGCGCAAAAACGCCTCGCGCTGGAAGCGGCAAAAAACGCCGCCATAGCGTTGGAATTGCGCCGCGCAAAACAAGGCGCGGCGGAAGAAAAATTGCGCGCGCTGGGCGAGCGGTTAAACATGCCGCCGCCGCTTCGGATTGAATGTTTTGACATCAGCCACAGCGCGGGCGAATCGCCGGTCGCCGCGCGCGCGGTTTTTGTCGGCGGCGCGCCGCAAACTTCGCAATACCGCCGCTACGCCATCGCCGCGCCGGGCGGGGACGATGCGGCGGCGATTCGCGAGGCGGTGGCGCGCAGCTTTCGCCGCGCCGCCGCGGAACAATCGCCCGCGCCGGATTTGCTGTTAATTGACGGCGGCGGCGCGCAGTTGCGGGCGGCGGTTTCCGCCGCACCGGAAGGCGTTTCGGTGTTGGCGATTGCAAAAGGCGAAAAACGCAAATCCGGTCGCGAAACTTTAATAACCGGAGACGGCGAAATATTAACTTTGCCGGAAACCGACCCGGCGTTTCATTTATTGCAGGCGGCGCGGGACGAAGCGCACCGGTTTGCGGTCAACGGACACCGGCAGCGGCGCGACAAAAAACGCCGCACTTCCGCGCTGGAAGAAATAGAAGGAATCGGCGCGCAACTGCGCAAACGCCTCATCGGATATTTCGGCGGGTTGCGCGGGTTGCGCGCCGCCGGGGAAGCAGAATTGGTTAAAATTAAAGGAATCAGCCCGCGATTGGCGGGACGCATTTACAAATCCATCCATGAATAATTTAACCAATAATCTTCCCAACGCGCTTTCGTTGTTGCGCTTGTGCGCCGCGCCGGTTTTGGCGTTTGTGTTTTGGCTGCCGCAGTGGACGGCGGCGGGCGAAAAAACCGCCGCCGCCGCCGCCGCCGCGGTGTTTGCCGCCGCCGCCGCAACCGATTTTATAGACGGTTATTGGGCGCGCAAACACCGCCAGCAAACGCGTCTCGGCATGTTTTTGGATCCGGTCGCGGATAAAATTTTGGTCGTCACCGCGCTGCTGTTGTTGGTGGATGCCGGCAAAGCCGCGCCCGCCGCGAGTTTGCTGATTATCGCGCGCGAAATATTCGTATCCGCATTGCGCGAATGGGCGGCGTTAAACAAAGCGGGCGAATCGGTTAAAGTTTCGGCGGCGGGTAAATGGAAAACAGGCGCGCAAATGGCGGCGGTTTTGTTTTTGTTTGCCGGAGATTTATGGGGCGCGCCCGCCGTTTGGGCGGGAAGCGCGTTGTTGTGGGCGGCGGCGGCGCTCGCCGCGTGGTCTATGGCGGAATACGCCCGCGCTGCATGGCGTGCGCGGGGGGCGGAATAATGCGCCGGTTGATGCAGTGTATTTTTTGGGCGGGCGTGTTTGGCGCGTTAAATGCCGCGTTTTTTGGCGTGCTCGCGTTGGCGGTGGTGTATCAAAAACTCCCCCCCTTGGACGCCTTGGCGGATTACCGCCCGCGTTTGCCGATGCGGATTTACACCAGCGAAGGCGATTTAATCGGCGAGTTTGGCAAAGAAAAACGCGCCTACCGGGAATTTCGGGAATTTCCCCGCATGCTCGTAGACGCATTGCTGGCGACCGAAGACGCGCGTTTTTTCCAACACCAAGGGGTGGATTTTGCCGGAGTCGGACGCGCCGCGCTCGGTTATTTGGAAGGGCGGCGGGAAGGCGCCAGCACGATTACGATGCAAGTCGCGCGCAATTTTTATCTAACCCGCGAACGGACGCTGATGCGCAAAGCCGCTGAAACATTGCTCGCATTAAAAATTGAACGCGCTTTCGGCAAGCGCCAAATTTTGGAACGCTACATGAATCAAATTTATTTGGGACAAGGCGCGTTTGGTTTCGCCGCCGCCTCGCGCGCGTATTACGACAAAACGATGGACGAATTAACCGCCGGCGAAATCGCCCTGCTCGCCGGATTGCCGAAAGCGCCGAGTAATTACGACCCGCGCCGCCATCCCGGACGGGCGAAAGCGCGGCAGCTGCATGTCCTGCGGCGGATGCGGGCCGGCGGGATTATTGACGGCGCGGTTTATGACGATTTGGCGGAAGCGGATTTGCCCGCGTTGCGCCGTCCGGCGCGGCGTTTTCCGGTAGAAGCGGCGTTTGTCGCCGAAGAAGTGCGGCAGCTGGCGTTTGAACATTTCGGCGAAGAAGCTTACGAACGCGGGCTGCGAATTTATACGACAATCCAAACGCGCCTGCAAACCGCCGCCGTGCAAGCCGTGCGCCAGGGATTGCTCTCGCACGAATTGCGCCGCTCTTACGCCGGACCGGAAAAATTTATTGATTTGCAAAATTTATCCGCCGCCGAAGCCGCCGCAACTTTGCACGGCGAACCGGCGCGGGGCGGGCTGATGCCCGCGTTAGTCACCGCGGCGGAAAAACAATCCCTGTCGCTTGTCGGCAAAGACGGCAAGGAATATGAAATCCCGGCAAAAGCGCTCGGCGCGTTGCGCCGCCATTTGCCCGGCGGGGGCAAAAAACCGGAGTTCGTCCGCGGCGCGGTCGTGCGGATTATGCCGGACGGGGAAAATGTTAAAGTCATGCCGCTTCCCGGCGCGGAAGCCGCGCTGGTTGCGCTGGCGCCGGAAGACGGCGCGGTGCTTGCGTTGTCCGGCGGTTTTGATTTTACCCGCAACCAGTTTAATCATGCCACGCAGGCGCGGCGGCAACCCGGCTCCAGCATTAAACCTTTCGTGTATTCCGCGGCGCTGGAAAAAGGATTCACCCCGGCGAGCGTGATTCCGGACGCGCCGATTTTTTTGTCGGCGGAAGAAACCGGCAGCGGCAAAAGCTGGGAGCCGAAAAACTACGACGGGAAAGCGGCGGGGCCGATTTTATTGCGCCGCGCGCTTGCCCGTTCCAAAAACTTGGCGACCATTCGGTTGTTAAAATTTATCGGCGCGCGTTACGCGCAGGATTATTTGTCGCGCTTCGGTTTTCGGCGCGAAGACCACCCGCCGTATCTGACGCTGGGGCTGGGCGCGGGCGCGGCGACGCCGATGGAAGTGGCGCGCGCTTTCGCCGTATTCGCCAACGGCGGTTTTCGGGTTAATCAATATTTAATTTCGCGGGTGGAAGATTACGACGGCAATTTAATCGTCAACGAATTAAATTTTGAATCGCGAAAACGCGCGATTGACCCGCGCAACGCGTTTATTATGACTTCCCTGCTGCAAAGCGCGGTGCGCGAAGGCACCGGCGCAAGCGTGTTGCGCCGGGTCAACCGCTCCGATTTGGCGGGCAAAACCGGCACGACCAACGACACCCGCGATGCGTGGTTTGCCGGATTTGGCGGCAACATCGCGGCGGCGGCGTGGATAGGTTACGACCAACTCCGCTCGCTCGGCAACAAAGAAACCGGCGCGCGCGCGGCGTTGCCGATTTGGGGCGATTTTATGGCGGAAGCGCTCGCCGGACGCGCGGTCGTGGAATATGTCCCGCCACCGGGGGTGATTGCCGCGGATATTAATACGGAAAACGGATTATTATTGTCCGCCGATTCTCCGTCTGCCGGACGGCGCGAATATTTTTACGAAGAATTATTGCCCGCCGCCAACGCGCCGCCGCCCGCGCACGAAACGGAAGGGTTGCTTTAATGCGCATGCGCGCGTTGCGGTTTTTGGGGCGTTTGCCGTTTTCGGCGCGGCGGTTTTTGGGCGCGCGGGTGGGGGATTTGGCGCGGTTGGCGGGCGTGCGGCGGCGCGTGGCGGCGCGCAATTTATCGCTGGCGTTTCCGCGCCTGCCGCCCGAAGAACGGGAAAATATTTTGCGCCGCCACTTCCAAACTTTGGGCAAAGTATTTTTGGACGAATGTTTTTTTCTCGGCATGCCAAAACAAGAAATCCGCCGCCGTTTGGCGGTGGACAACGAAGAAGATTTGCAAGAGCGGCGTCCGGTAATTTTTTGCGCGCCCCATTTTGCCGCCGCGACAATCGGCGGCGTCCGCTTGTCCGCCTTGCTCGGCGGGCGCATTTTGTTTCATTACAAACCATTGCACAACCAATTTTGGAACCGCTTTTACGCGCGCTTGCGGACGCAATACGGCGCGGTCGGCGCGCCCGCCGGCAAAAACGCGATGCTCGTTTGCGCGCGCCATCTCAAACGCGGGGGCGCGTTGTTTTATTTGCCGGACGCCGATGCGGGACGGCGCAAAAATACGGCGTTTGCGCCGTTTATGGGCGTGCCCGCGGCGACTACGACGGCGCTTTCGCGGCTTGCCGAAATCAGCGGCGCGGAAGTCCGCATATTTACCGCCGCCCTCGTTGCGGACGGTTACCGTTTTCAATTGTCGCCGCCGCTGGAAGATTTTCCCGGTCCCGACGCCGTGCAAGACGCGGTCCGAATCAACGCGCTCATCGGCGGGCATGTGCGCGAAACTCCCGCGCAATATTACTGGCTGCACCGCCGGTTTAAAACGCGCCCGGAAGGCGGGGAAAATTTGTATGCGTAAACGCCCGCGCGAAATTAAGTTTTCTAAAATGCACGGTTGCGGCAACGATTTTGTCGTTATTGACGCCGTCCGCCAAACGCTTCCGGAGCCGTTTCCGGCGGCGCAAATCGCGGCGCGCCGGACCGGAATCGGATGCGACCAAATTCTCATTTTACAAAAACCGCCGCGCAACGCCCGCGCCGATTTCGCCTACCGCATCATTAATGCGGACGGCGGCGAAGTCGGGCAATGCGGCAACGGGGCGCGTTGCGCGCACGCGTTTTTGCGGCGCGCCAAACTCGCCGCCAAAACGCGCCTGCGCCTGCAAACCAAAACCGCCGCCATCCAAACCGAAGACGCGGGCAAAAACGGAATCCGCGCTTATCTCGCCGCGCCCGAATTCGCCCCGCACAAAATTCCATTAAGCCGCAAAAAAGAACAACTCTGGTATGCGGCGGCGGCGGCGGAAGGCGGCATGTCGCTGCCCGGGCGTTTCGCCGCCTTGTCGCTGGGCAACCCGCACGCGGTATTTATCGCCGCCGCCGAAGACGATTTAACCGCCGCCGGCGAAACGCTCAATACCAACCGGCGGCTGTTTGCCGAAGGGGTCAATGTCGGCTTTTGCCAAAAAACCAAAGACGGCGCGGCGGTGCGCGTTTATGAACGCGGCGCGGGCGAAACGCCGTCCTGCGGCAGCGGTGCTGTGGCGGCGGCGGTGGTGTTAATGCGCGGCGGCGCGCTCCAAAGCCCGGTGCGGATTACGATGCCGGGCGGCGAATTGCTGTGCGGCTGGAGTCCGGGCAAAGCGGCGTGGCTGCAAGGCAAAATCAATTTTGTATTTGACGGCGCGCTGCGGCTGTAAGCGCCCCGCCGTGCGGTAAAATACGCGTTTGGGGCGCTTAGCTCAGTGGGAGAGCGCCGCCTTCACACGGCGGAGGTCGCTGGTTCAATCCCAGCAGCGCCCACCATTTTTTACGCGGCGTTTTTTGCAAACTCCGCCGCGGCAAATTGCGCGGCAAAAAATTGCATGCGGCGGTTTATATTTTTTGCGGTAAACATTGCGGGCGCATTTTTTATTCCCGCGCGGTAGAATAAAATTGCGGCGGAAATTTTGTGCAGGCAATTTTCCGTTTTGGGCGTTTGCCGCCGCCGTTTTGTTGGTAAAATTACGCGCGGCGGGTTTGGCAAACGGGCGGCGCATGGCGTAAAATTCGCTTCTGTTTTTTTCTGTTTTTTTTGCGAGGATATAACATGTTGGAAATTAAAAACCGCGGTAAATTCGGCGAATGGTGTCCGGATATTTTTACGCCGGAAGCCGAATCGTTTCTGGAAAAAATCGCCGCGCGCTTTTCGTCCCGCCGCGAAACCCTGCTGGACGCGCGCAACGAAGCGCAGCGGCGGTTTGACGAAGGCGCGCCGCCCGGTTTTCACGGCGAAACAAAAGAAATCCGCGCAAGCGAATGGCAAGTCGCCGAGCCGCCCGCCGGGCTGTTGGACCGGCGCGTGGAAATCACCGCCCCCGCCGAGCGCAAAAAAATCATCCAAGCGCTCAACTCCCCCGCCAAAGTTTTCATGGCGGATTTGGAAGATTCCCTGTCGCCCGTTTGGGAAAACATCGCGCGCGGACAACAAGCGCTGTTTGACGCCGCGCGCGGGGATTGCACATTTGAAGACGCGGCGCGCGGCAAAACTTACGCGTTAAATCCGGACGGCGAATGCCGTTTAATCGTCCGCCCGCGCGGGTGGCATTTGCCGGAAAAAAATATTTTGTGGAAAGGGCGCCCGCTTTCCGGCGCGCTCGCCGATTTTGCCCTGTTCTTTTTTCATTGCGCAAAAATACTGCATGACAAAAACCGCGGTCCTTATTTTTATTTGCCGAAAACCGAACACTGGCGCGAAGCCGCGCTGTGGAACGACATTATGGATTTCGCCGAAAAAGAACTCGCCCTGCCGCCAAACTGCGCCAAGGCGACTTTGCTGGTGGAAACCCTGCCCGCCGTTTTTCAGATGCATGAAATTTTGCATGCCATGCGCGGGCGGCTTGTCGGGTTGAATTGCGGGCGGTGGGATTACATTTTTTCCTACATCAAAACCTTAAACCGGCACGCCGCGCATGTCCTGCCGCAACGCGCCGAAGTTACGATGGCGAGCCCGTTTATGCGCGCCTATTCGCTGGAATTAATTTCCGTCTGCCACCGGCGCGGCGCGCACGCGATGGGCGGCATGTCGGCGTTCATTCCGATTCGCGACGACGAAAACGCCAACCGCGCCGCGATGGCGAAAGTTTTGGAAGACAAAAAACGCGAAGCCGGAGACGGGCACGACGGCACTTGGGTCGCGCATCCCGGATTAATTCCCGTCGCCGCCGGGGCGTTTGACGAAGCGATGCCAAACGCGCACCAAAAACACATCATCCCCCCCGGCAAACGCGCCGCCGAAGATTTTTTGACCGCGCCGGAAGGCGAAATATCCCTCGCCGGATTTGACAACAACATCCAAGTCGCGTTGCGCTACATCTCGGCGTGGCTGGGCGGCGCGGGCGCGGTGCCGATTTTTAATATGATGGAAGACGCGGCGACCGCCGAAATCTCGCGCGCGCAATTATGGCAATGGATGCGCTATTCGGCGAAGTTGTCGGACGGGCGCGAAATCGGCGCGTCCTTGTTTGCCAGCCGGTTGCAAGCCGCCAAAAACGAAATGGAAAAAAGCGGCGAAAGCGAACACTTGTCCGCCGCCGCCGACATTTTAGAATCCATGGCGACCGCTACGGAAATGCCCGGCTTTCTAACGCTCGCCGCCTATCCGTTGTTGTAAAATGAAAACGGCGCGGCGAACATTTTACGCGCGGCTTGCGGCATGCGCCGTTTTAATTGCCGCACCAATGTTGGCGGGCAACGCGGCGGAAAAAGTTTATACGCTCAACGCGTCTTCTTCCAAATTTCGCGTCGTAGACGGCGACTCGGTAAACTACGGGCGCAACAAATTCCGCCTATGCGGAATCCAAGCGCCGGAATACAACCACCCGTTATACGAACGGACGACAAAAATGCTGGCGCGGTTGCTGGGGCGCGGCAAAATTTCCGCCCGCGTAATGGATATAGACAAATACAAACGCAAAGTCGTAATCATGCATGCGCGCGGCAACGCCGTTTCGGCAAACGAAAAAATGGTGGAACTGGGAAGCGCCAAACACTACAAAAGATTTTCACAAAACTGCGCGCCTCATTTAACCCCCGCCAAATTAGCCGCCGCCGAAAAACGCGCCAAAAAAGCCCGCCGCGGAATCTGGGCGAAATAAAAAGAATAAAAGCCGGCATTTTGGCATTAACTGCAAGCCGCTACCCCATTTCCATCCTCTCCGTCATTCCTGCCCAACCCGTCCATTCCTGCCCAACCCGTCATTCCTGCGAAGGCAGGAATCTCTTCGCATTCCAAAAATCCGCAAAAGATAAATATTCCCCCTTTCGCCATTCCCGCAAAAGCGGGAATCTTTTTACGGGTTTGTAGTATAAAATGGGTTTTCGCTTTTGCGAAAATAGACAAATACTTGGACGCCCAACAATGAAAACAAAAATACAAAATGATATTCGCGCCGTCCGCGAATACGCCAAAAAAGCCGCCGAATTACGCGCAAGCGGACGGGCGCGAGAACACGCCTACCGCGCCTGTTTGCAAGACCTGTTATGCGCCGTCATCCCCGGCGCGCAGGCAATTAACGAAGGCGAGCGCAACGATTCCTGCTCGCCCGATTTTCGGGTGCAATGGAAAAGCGGCGCGCTTGTCGGGCATGTGGAAACAAAAGATATTGGCGCCAATTTAGACCGCGAAGAAAAATCGGAACAGCTGCAACGCTACCGCCGCGGATTTTCCAATCTCGTCCTCACCGATTATTTGGAATTTCGCCGCTACGACAACGGGCGGGCGCAAAAACCGGCGCGGCTGGCGGACGAAATCCGCGGGGGCAAAATGCATCCGCCGGTTTCAACCGCGCGCGCCGAAGAATTGGCGGAGTTTTTGCGCGTTTTTGCCGCGGCGGGCGCGGGCGCAAACGAATCGCCAAGCCCCGAAATACTCGCCGCGGAATTGGCGCAAAAAGCCAAAGAAATTAAACGGCGCGCCGAAGCCGCCATGGAAAAAGACGACCGCGATTTAATCCAATTATACGAAGCATTTTGCAAAAACTTAATGCAGGGTTTAACGCCCGCCGCGTTTGCCGATATTTTCGCGCAAACCGCCGTATATGCGCTTTTTACCGCGCGCCTGCAAGCCGACCAAGAAAACCGCGCGCATGAATTTTCGCGCGCCGTTGCCGGAGAATTGTTGCCGCACACGACTCCGTTTTTACGCAAATTTTTCAACCAGTTTATGCAGCAAGATTTGGACGAAGATTTAGCCATCGCCGCCGACAATACCGCCGCATATTTGCGCGGCGTTAGCATGGAAAACATCGCCGCCGCTTTTGCCCTCCGCGCGGACGCCGACCCGTTCATGCATTTTTACGAAACTTTTTTGGACCGCTACGACGGAAAATTGCGCCGCAAGCAGGGCGTATATTACACGCCGCCGCCCGTTGTGGATTTTATTGTCCGCGCCGCGGATTATTGTTTGCGGGAATTTTTTGAGGACGCGCCGCGCGGACTCGCGGACTCGGGAAAAACCAAAAATCCGCATGATGCGAATGCGGAATTGCATACCGTCCAAATTTTGGACCCCGCCGCCGGCACCGGCGCGTTTTTGGCGAAAATCTTGGAAACGATTAAAACGGAAATCAATCCGCGCGGCGGTTGGGAAAATTACGCGCTGGAAGAATTGTTGCCGCGTTTATACGGGTTTGAAAATATGATGAGCGCATACAGCGTTTGCCATATCAAATTTGCGCTGGCGTTGGGAAACGATATTATGGAGAAGTTGCGCCGGTCAAAAAAACGCGTTAATGTTTTCTTAACCGATGCGCTGGACTACGGCGAACACGGCCAAATGGGAATCGGCTGGCTGGACGAAGAAGCGCAAGCCGCCGACGAGGTTAAAAACAAAACGCCCGTGATGGTCGTGCTGGGCAACCCGCCTTATAATGTAAAATCGCAAAACCGCGGCGCGCACATTATCGAGTTGCTGGCGGATTACAAAAAAGGATTGCGCGAACGCAAACTTAATCTGGACGACGATTACATTAAATTTATCCGCAACGCCGAATGGCTGGTGGCGGAAAAAACCGGGCGCGGCGTTGTCGCGTTTATTACTAATAATTCTTTTTACGGCGGCATAACGCACCGGCAGATGCGCGAACATTTGCTCCGCGCTTTTGATAAAATTTATATTCTTAATTTGCATGGCAAAATCGGCGAAACCGAGCCGGGCGGCGGAAAAGACGAAAATGTTTTTAGCATCGGCGTGGGCGTGGGAATTACCGTGATGGTAAAAACCGGCGACTCCGATTCCGATGCGGAAGTTTTTTACGTCGACTGCTACGGCAAACAGCAGGCGAAATTTGACTTTTTGTTGGGCGCGGATTTGGGAAACATGAAACTCCAAACCCTTTCGCCGCATGCGCCGTATTATTTCTTTTTGCCGAAAGATTTTTCCGCGCAGGAAAATTACGATGAGGGCGTTTCAATTACGGATTTGTTTCCCGTGTATAACTCCGGCATTCAGACAAAGTGCGATGAATTGTCCGTGCATTTTGAACAAAAATCGCTGGAAACGGTTGTTAACGATTTTCTTTCTCTCGGCGTGGAACAATTAAAACAAAAATACAGCAACAAAAAAGATTCTTCCGGTTGGAATTTTCAATCCGCCAAAAATGATTTAGCGAAACGAAAATTCGTTTACGCTGATATTTGTTATCGCCCTTTTGACAATCGGCGAATTTGCTATACCGGAACCTCCGGCGGTTTCTTGGGGCGGTCCAGAAATAAAGTAATGGACCATTTCATTAAGCGCGATAATCTTGCGCTTCTTGTTTCCCGGACAATCCCGGAAAAAGAAATTTTTGACCGGGGTTTTATAACTTCCTGCATCGCCGACCTGCATGCGGCAAGCGACCAAACTTATTGCATTCCGCTGTATCTTTACGAAGAGATGCACGGCAAAACCGAAAAGCGCGCAAATATCGCGCCGGAGTTTGCCGAAAAAATCGCCGCCGCCGCCGGCATGTCTTACGCCGAAAACGGCGGGGCGGACTGCATAACGCCGCCGCAAATTTTGGATTATGTCTACGCGGTTTTGCATAACCCGTATTACCGCAAAAAATACGCGGAGTTTTTAAAAATAAATTTCGCGCGCATTCCCAAGCCGCAAAACAAAACGCATTTCGCGCAGACGGCAAAAACCGGCGGCGAATTGCGCCGTTTACATTTGCTGGAAGAAAAATCGCTGGACGACAACGCCGTGCAATTTCACGGCGACTCCTGCGTTGTAGAATTTGTCAAACCGGAGCAGGACAACAAAACGCTAAAAATAAACATAAACGCCAAATCCCATTTCAGCGGCGTCCCCCAAGCGGCATGGAATTTAACAATAGGCGGCTACCGCCCCGCCGAAAAATGGCTAAAAGACCGCAAAACCCGAACCCTAAAATACAAAGACCAGCGCGCCTACGCCCACCTAATAACCGCCCTCGCCCAAACAGCGGCAATAACCGAAAAAATGCCCCCGCCGTGGGCTTGACAAGGCGGGGGGCGGTGTGGTATGATGTAGGGGATTGTTTTTTACGAGGAAACAAAAATGACGGAAGAATACAAAAAACCCGCCGAATCCGCTCCGCCGCCGGAGGCAGTGCAGCCGCCGCAACCCGATGCGCTCTATAGCAACCAGCCGGCTTTGGATTCAACGGAAGAAAAAGCGTTGAAGCGCCCCGAACTTGACTCTTACGAAGACCGCGGATTTTAAAAAATGCCCGAAGAAGAGACAAAGCCCAAGCCCGCCCAACCGCCGGAGGCATCGCAACCGCCGGAATCCGATGCGGTCCGTCACCGGCCGATTTTGGATTCCATAGAAGAAAATACCGCGAATCCTCCTAAACGCGATTCGTGCGAAAACCGCGGATTTTAATCCGTTTACTGCCGGTTTAAATTATTTGTCCGCCCAAAAACAAACAATATAAGAAATTCTTTCCATAACAATCCATAGGAGAGAAAGTGTTATTCCAAGTATGCCCAAATTTCTGGCTATTTTTAATTTTTTTACTTTCTTTTCTAAATTTCCCTTATTTATATCAAAACATTCTTTATAGCCATCCAACAGTTCTTCCGCCATTTGATTAAAATCCCACCCAAAACGCGAGTCTACATAAGCGGGGTCGGCTCCTGAAACTCCCCATTTTTTAATATCCACGACTTGCAGACCGTAAAAAACAGCCGCCCCCAAAATAACCGCCAATATAACTTTGACCGTCCACCAAAGCGCGAGCGGCAAATATACTCCGGACTCGTCCGGTTGTTCGGCGTATAAATAACCGATTACGGCAACGCAAAATGTAATTAATAACGCCGCTTTTCGCTGATTTTCATCGGAAGATTTTTGCTGCTGCTCCAGCCGCAACTCAACCAGCCGAATTGCTTCGCGCAAATATTCGGATTTTTCTTGGTAATCTTTTGTTTTTTCCATATTGTTCCTTTCCGCGCAAACGCGCCGTTAGCCGTTAGTATACCAAAAAAATCAACCCGCCGCGGTTAGGATTCCGCTTTCGGCTATGCCGTCAAAGATGAATTGCATTGCCAGCGCGGTTAGTAAAACGCCGAAGACGCGGCCGATTACATGCATTCCGGTTATGCCGAGAAGTTTTTGCAGGCGGTTGGCGACCAGCATGGACGACCAAGTTAACAGCAAAATTAAAAACAGCGCGAATAATACCTCCGCCTGCGCCGCCCATTCGCCTTCCGCGCCGGTGGTTAAAAGCAATACCGCGCCCATCGTGCCGGGACCGGCGATGAGCGGGAGCGCCAGCGGAAAAACCGAAATGTCGCCGCGCGTTGCCGCGTCCATGTTTTCTTCTTTTGTCGTGGATGCGCCGCCCGATTCCCGCGCGAAAACCATGTCTATGCCGATGAGTAAAAGCAACACGCCGCCCGCGGCGCGAAAGGCGGGCAGCGAAATTCCCAGCGCGCGCAATAGCGATTCTCCGGCAAAGGCGAAGACGAATAAAATCGCGCCCGCCAATAAAACGCCGCGCGCCGCCATGCGCCGTTTTTCCGCCGCGCTAAGACGCGCGCCCAATGCGGCGTATACCGCCGCCACATCAAAAGGCCCGACGGTGGCAAAAAAAGTCGCCAGCGCAACGATGAATGTTTCGCCCATCATAAAATAATATTTGCAGTCCTTTGCCGCGCCCGCGCGCGCAAAAAAAACGCGGCGGCGGTTGGCGGAAAAATTTTTGCGTTAGCCGCGCATTGTTACAAATTCTTCGGCGGTGGTCGGGTGGACGCCGACGGTGGAATCAAAATCGTTTTTGCTTGCGCCGCAGCGCAGGGCGACGGCGAATCCTTGGATGATTTCGCCCGCGTCTTCGCCGATTAGGTGCGCGCCCAAAACGCGCCCGTCTTCTTCGCGCACGACAAGTTTCATTAATGTTTGCCATTCTTTTCCGGCAAAGCCGCGTTTCATCGCGCGAAATTCGCTTTTGTATATTTTTGTTTTAATGCCCGCCACCGCCGCCGCCGATTCGCTCATGCCGGCGGTAGCGAGTTGCGGGCGCGAAAATACGGCGGTGGGTAAATGCGCGTAATCTACCGCCGCCGTTTTGTCGCCGCCGAAAACGCGCGCGATAAACACGCCGGCTTCGGCGGTTGCGACCGGCGTCAACGCCGGGGTTTGCAGGACATCGCCGATGGCGTAAATGCCGGGGCGGTTTTTGATTTGGTAATCTTCGTCCGTTTCTAAAAAGCCGCGGGCGTTTGGGACAATTTCCGCGGCTTCTAAACCGAGTCCGGAAAACGCCGGTTTGCGCCCGGTCGCGAGCAGGACCAAATCCGCTTCCAGCGCGCTTCCGTCCGCAAAAACTACGCGCCGCGCGCCGTTTTTATTTTCAATCGCGGCGGGGGCGATTCCGGCGCGGACGGCGATTCCGCGTTTGGCGGTTTCGGCGGCGAGGTGGGCGCGCAAATCGTCGTCAAATCCGCGCAACGGTAATTCGGCGCGGTGGCAGATTGTCGTTTCCACGCCCAGCCCGGATAAGATTCCGGCGAACTCCAACGCGATATAGCCGCCGCCGATAACCGCCGCGCGGCGGGGGAGTTTCGGCAAATAAAACATGTCGTCCGACAACACGCCATGCTCCGCCCCCGGCAACGGCGGGCGCGCCGGAACTGCGCCGCAAGCGATTAGAATTTTTTCGGCTTCCACTTCCGCGCCGCCGATGTCCGCGCGCTGTCCGCCCAAAAGCCGCGCCGCTTTGGGGACGACTTCCACGCCCGCTTTGTTTAACAATTCGGCGTATACTGCGTTTAGGCGGAGGATTTCGCGGTCTTTGTTTTCGCGCAAAATATCCCAATTAAAATCGCCCGGCGCGGCGTTTTGCCAGCCAAATGCGGCGGCGCATTCCGTTTCTTCGCCGAATGAAGACGCGAAGACGAATAATTTTTTCGGCACGCAGCCGACATTGACGCAAGTCCCGCCCAGCGCGCTTTTTTCGGCAAGCACCACGCGCGCGCCGGATGCCGCCGCCAAACGCGCCGCGCGCACGCCGCCGCTGCCGCCTCCGATAACCAGCAAATCGCATTTCATATTTCTATTGTAGCACGCGCGGCGCGCGCCGAAAAAAACGCCCGTTGCGTTAAAATAGCGCGGAAAACATGGCAACGGACGAAGTTTTAATTATCGGCGCGCTGGCGTTTGATTACATCATGCGCATCGGCGGGCGTTTTGCCGCCCGCCTGCCCGACCCGCAAGCCGCCGGATTTAGCGCGGCGTTTACCGTCCCGTCCATGCGGCGGGCGTTTGGCGGTTGCGCCGGGAATATCGCTTTCGGATTAAACTTGCTGGGCGGTTCGCCGCTGTTGATGGCGGCGGTGGGCGAAGATTTTTCCCCCTACCGGGACCATCTGCGCCGTTGCGGCATTAGCGATTTGCATGTGAAAACAATCGGCGGCGCGTATACCGCGCAGGCGTTTTTGGCAAGCGACGACGACGAAAGCCAAATTATTTTATTCCACCCCGGCGCAAGCGCCGAAGCGCACCGGCAAAGCATCGGCGATTTGTCCGCCCCGCCCGCGATGGCGATTGTCAGCCCCAACGGGCGCGAAGCGATGCTGCATTTTGGGCGCGAATTGGCGGCGGCAAAAACGCCGTTTATTTTTGACCCCGGACAAGCAATCGGATTGCTTGCGGGCGAAGAGTTGCGGGAGATTCTCGCGCTGTGCCAAATCGCCGTTTTTAACCAAGATGAATACGAATTTTGCCAAAAAACCGCGGGCGATGCGCGGACGGGCGAAAAACAAACGATGATTATCACCCGCGGAGACGCCGGTTCCGAAGCGCATACCGGCGGACAAACGCACCGCACAACGGCGGCAACATTCGGCAAAACGGCGGACACGACCGGCTGCGGGGACGCCTACCGCGCGGGATTAATTTACGGCTTGCAGCGCGAATGGAAGTGGCCGCAAATATTGCAATTCGCTTCCGTCATTGCGGGCGTCAAAGCCGCGCGCCAAGGCGGACAAGGTTATCATATCACCGCCGCGGAAGCGGAAGCGGCATGCCGCCGGATTTACGGGCGCGCGTAATGCGTAAAATATTGGCGGGTAAAATTTCGCGCGGCGATTGCGCGGCTTGCGCGGTTCAAATTTTTTTGTGCATGCTAATTTTTGGATTAATTTCCGGATGCGCTTTTGTCGCGCCGGAAACATCCCGCCGCGCAATGTCGTGGGAAGAATTGCCGGGGTGGACCGAAGACGCGCACGCGAAAACGTTGCCGGTATTTTTGCGCAGTTGCGAAAAACTGCGCGGCGCGTGGGATGCGCCTTGTGCGGCGGCGAAATTGTTGCCGGAAAATATTTCGGATATTGCCGCGCGGCGTTTTTTTGAGAATCATTTTTCGCCGGTTCAATTATTAAACGAAAACGGAAACGATGAAGGATTAATTACCGGCTATTACGAGCCGTTGTTGGAAGGCGCGGTCGCGCGGTCGGAAACATTTCGTTATCCGGTATATGCGCGCCCCGCCGGCTTGTTGCGCGTAGAATTGGGCGCGCTGTATCCGGAGCTGCAAAATAAACGGGTGCGCGGGCGAATCAACAACGGCGCGGTCGCGCCGTATTATTCCCGCGCCGAAATTGACGGCGCAAACGCGCCGCTCGCCGGCGAAGAATTGTTGTGGGTGGACGACAAAGCCGCGCTTTTCTTTTTGCACATTCAAGGTTCGGGGCTGGTGCGGTTGCGGGACGGGCGCATTGTCGGAGTCGGCTACCAAGACCAAAACGGGCATCCTTACCGTTCTATCGGGCGCATTTTAATTGAGCGCGGCGAAATGCGGCGCGAAGATGTTAATTTGTTTTCGCTGAAAAAATGGCTGCGCGACAATCCGCATCGCGCCGGAAATTTATTAAACGAAAACCCGAGTTATGTTTTTTTCACCCGCCGCGACGATATTAATTTCGGGCCCCGCGGTTCTTTGGGCGTGCCGCTTACGCCGGAAAGAAGTTTGGCGGCGGATACCAAAGCGGTTCCGCCGGGCGCGCCGGTTTGGCTTTCCACGGTAATGCCGGACGACGGCAAAACGCCGTTGCGGCGGTTAATGTTTGCGCAGGATACCGGCGGCGCGATTGCCGGAAATGTCCGCGCCGATTTCTTTTGGGGCCGCGGCGCGCGCGCCGAAAAAATGGCGGGATTAATGAAAACGCGCGGCAAACTTTTTATACTGCTCCCGCGTTAATAATATTTCTTTCGCGCATTTCTATTCCCGTAAAAGCAAAAACCTTTTGCAAAATATACGGCGTTGTAAAAATTCCCGCTCCCCGCCGCTCATGTCATGTTTGCCATTCCCGTTATTCTCCCGCCATTTTCGCGAAAGCGGGAATCTCCCTGCAAAACATGCGGCGTTATCCAATTTTCCGTTTTCGCGGGAACGGCAATTTTTTACATTTATTTTTTGTTGGTAAAAATAACCTGCAAGAAATTGCCGCCCGCATTTTATATCGCGCGGCGCAATTATTTCATCGCGGCGACTACCGCTTCGCCGAATGCGGAAGACGACAATACTTCGGCGTTGGAATTGCCGCGCGCCAAATCGTAAGTTACTTTTCCGGCGGCGATTGCGCCGGACATGCCTTTAATAACAAGCGCCGCGGCTTCGCCCCAGCCGAGATGGCGCAACATCATTTCGGCGGACAATATTAACGAACCCGGGTTGGCTTTGTCTTGTCCGGCGTGTTTGGGCGCGGTGCCGTGCGTGGCCTCAAACACCGCCGCTTCGTCCGACATATTCGCGCCGGGCGCGATGCCGATGCCGCCGACCTGCGCGGCGAGCGCGTCCGAAATATAATCGCCGTTTAAGTTCAGCGTGGCGACAATGTCAAAATCTTCCGGCTTGATTAAAATCTGCTGCAAAAAATTGTCCGCAATAAAATCTTTAATAATTAAACCGCGCCCGCCGTTTGCGTTTTTAATCGCATGCCACGGCCCGCCGTCCAGCGGCTGCGCGCCGAATTCGTCGCGCGCCAACGCGTAACCCCAGCGCATAAACGCGCCTTCGGTGTATTTCATAATGTTGCCCTTGTGCGCCAGCGTCAGGGATTCGCTTTTGCATTCCAGCGCGTGGCGGATGGCGCGGCGAATCAGCCGCTCCGATCCCTCGCGCGAAACGGGTTTGACGCCGATTGCCGAAGTTTTCGGAAAACGGATTTTGTCCGCGCCCATTTCGTTTTGCAAAAAGGCGATTACTTTTTTCGCTTCCGCGCTTTCCGCTTCCCATTCAATTCCGGCGTAAATATCTTCGGCGTTTTCGCGGAAGATTGTCATGTTTGTTTTTTGCGGTTCGCGCAGCGGCGATTGCACGCCCGGAAAATAACGCACCGGACGAATGCAGGCGTATAAATCCATCGTCTGCCGGATGGCGACATTCAACGAGCGGATGCCGCCGCCGGTCGGGGTTGTGAGCGGTCCTTTGACGGACACCGCATATTCGCGCATCGCGCGCAAAGTTTCTTCGGGCAGCCAATTATCGCCGCCGTATAATTTCGCCGCTTTTTCCCCGGCGTAGATTTCCATCCAGGCGATTTTGCGCGCGCCGCCGTAAGCGGCATCCACGGCGGCGTCAACCGTCCGCCGCATCACCGGCGTAATATCCGCGCCGATGCCGTCCCCTTCAATAAAAGGAATCACCGGATGCACCGGCGTTTCGCATTCGCCGCGGTTGTTCACAATAATTTTTTCGCCGTCCGGCGGGGTAATGTTTGGCGCGTTCATAGCATGCTCCGTTTTTTTGCAATTATAAACCAAAACGCCCCCGCCGCCAAAACGCCGCATTTGTTTCGCCGCAAAAAAAACGCGCCCCGCCAATTCCCCGCAAAACCCAAAACCGCCGCCAAAATCTTCGCAAAAACCGCGCGCAAACAAATTTTTTTGCGCGTTTTACGCCTGCACGCCCCAATAGGGGTTGACTTTTGCAAATTTACATGATACAATACGCCCCTTATTTAAATAAAAAAGGAGCGGCAATGAACGACAATATTCACATTTATATGGACGCCTATTCGGTAATGAGCGGCGCGGCGGAAATACAAACCGACTATGATGCGGAGCACTGGGACAGTATTTATTTTCGGAATTTGTTTGAGTTGGCGCGCAATCGGCGCAACATCGCAAGCGTTGCAGTCGCCGCGCCCAAAGGCATGGAATTGTTGCGCACGGCGATTTACGGTTTGCGCGAAAACAAAACGGAAGTCGCTTCGCGCAACCCCGAAACGGAAATTTCGTGCGCCGATTTTTTAGCGGCGCAAATGTTGCGCGATGCGTTGCGGTATTCCGGCGGCGCAAACACCGCCGTGCTGATTACCGGCGACGGTTGCGGTTTTGCGGACGAGCCGTTGTTGCTCGGCGATGCGGCTATCCTGCGCAAAAACGGCTGGAAAGTGGAAATTATGTCGTGGCGGCAAATTAGCGACCCGCGGATGGTGCAATGGGCGCAAAAAAACGGCGCGTATATTGCAATGGAAAATTTTTACGACAGCATCACCATGAACAAAAAAGGCGCGCGCCTTGCCAAAAAACTGGACTTAAGCAAAGAGCCGGATTTGACGGTGCATTAATCCGCCACTAATGTGCGCGGATTTAATCCCGCCCGCTCCGGTCAAAACCGGCGGCGGGCGGTAATTACCAACTCGGATTAAGAAATTCGTTAAGCCGTTTGGTTATCCGTTTTCTGCGCTCCTCAAGAAACTTTGGGTAAGATTCCAGTTTCAATAATTCCGGATTCTCATGCGGAATACATTGGGCGACAAATATTTCCGCGCCGCGCTTTTTGCAAAACTCCGGAATATATTCCGCCGGAGGTCTTTTGCCGATTTCCCTGTTAGTTTTCATGGAAATAAACGCCAAATTGGAAATATCGTTTATCTCTTTACTTTGATAACCGCCGTGTTTTTTAAGCAACGCGCGCGGAAATATATGATGCCCTTCCAATTTGTGGGAGGCACCAGTAGAGGACATTGTTATTTCAAGACCAGACAACCAATCCTTGGCTTTCGCGGATTTAAAAGCCATGAACATGCATTTAAGCAGGTAGCTACTTCCTTTCAAATTTTCCACGGAAATATCAAGCCGACCAAATCTCTGTTCCAGCGTGCTGATTAATTCGTCAACTCCGCCGCCCTTCTTTATAGCACGCAAATCTTCATCTAACACGGTCTCCGAGGCAGCCCAAGAATAACGTCCTCTGGCATTTGCCATCATCACCCAGCGGTAAAGTTTCTTTATGTCCTCGTCTTCCACGCGATAGCCGTGGCGCATTCCATACGCCGCCAGCGTAATTAAAATATACGGAGATGAAAGCAAGGTAGGGCTGGAAATTTTTGCGTTATTCTGAACAAAATGAATCGCAAAATCCATTCCCTTAATACTCTTCTCCCAATCTTCTTGCAATTGTTCCGCAGACAATGCGCGCACGCGGTGAAATTTGCATTGTCCCGTAGCATATGCAATCAAATTCCTAACCAGAATCCCCATGTCCATCGGAAAACTCTGTTTGGAGTTATATGTCTCTTGCTGTTTCTCAAATTTTTTCAAGGAATTTTTCCATATAGAGGTAATTTGCGCCAACGCCAAATCCGACCCCTTAAGCTTTGTTCCTGAGGAATTAACGCGCACGAAAATATCCGTCACCGCGGCTTCATCAAGGTCGTGCGAAAGAACATCTACCTTATAGACATATTTGTTAATCTCCATTAATTTTCCCAGACGAGATAAATATTTATTTCTATCCGGATGATCAAAAATATTATGCTCTAGCAAAAATGTAGCCGTGTTGTCCGCCTTAAAAACATCAGCAACCTTAACCCAGTGAGGTAGCCGCGTAAATTTCTTTTGCGCAACCACAAAAGTCGCCTTTTCAACATCTTCCCGCCCCGTTTCTTCGTTAAATTTCAGATCGTCGGAGTGGTTTAAATTAAAAAGAATTTCCACCTTCACCGGCTCTTTCCTGCCTTTCACTTTAATCGGCTTGTCTTTTAACGCCGCAATAAGCGATGTAACGCGTTGTTGTCCGTCCAATAAAAAACGCGATCTATGGTTATTTTTTTGCTCAACCGCGGAATCCCGAACCGGAGTATCTCTATCGGCTTCCCAAACGAGAATTGAACCAGTCGGATAACCGCGATAAAGCGAATCCAATAACTTACAAATTTGGGATGTTTTCCATACATACCCTCGTTGTATTTCCGGCAATTTTAATTGCCCCTCGTTATACTCCTTAATAAGATCGGCAACTGGAAGTGTTTCTGGTGGTCTCATAAAATTTCTCCTCAAAAAACCCGCCTCCAAAACGGGCGGTCTGCCGAAATATACCACAAAATCCGATATTCCCAATCCCCGCGCTGAAATAAATTTCGGCGCGGGAAGGAGATTTGCGCGCAAAAAACCCCGCGCCTGCGGGGCGGGCG
>JBPCWY010000087.1:0-11168 GCA_051009035.1 Gammaproteobacteria bacterium | reverse complement strand
CCATTTGCCCGCCCTGCAAATCCCAAGTCAGCGAGAACAGGACAAAAATCCACAAAAACGCCAACTGCGTCTTATATTCGGGAAACGCAAACGGCAAGACAACCGCCGCAAACACTAATGCGGCGGTCTCCCAAGAGCGGCGGTTGTTAGTCATGCCCGGATTATATTATAAAATCATTCCGATTTTTCGGAATCGGATTTATTTATTATTTCCCGCAAATCGCTTAAGGATAAATGATAATTATTTTCATATTTATCTATGTTGCCGGCAAGAAGTTTATGAATCATTCTGTGGCAGTTGGCGCACAACGCCGCCAAATCGTTTAATCCGATTTGCCCGCCCGCTTGGGTATCCGCAAGCGGCTTGATATGATGACATTCAATATAACCATCCCCCAAATTCCCGTATTTTTCACGAAAGTCAAAATCGCAACATTCGCAAACACATTTGGATTCCGCTTTTTTTATTGCCACACTTTTACTGTCTCTAATTTTATACTCGGATTCGCGGTGTTCCCTAATCCCCACGCCAACGGCAATCTTATAATCGCCCGTTTTTTGTTGGGAAGAAAATTCTACGGAGTCGTTTTTCCGCGCCTTGAGTTTGGACGAAGCAAAGTCATTTTGCTGTTCCTTAAATTTGGATAGAAAAATGTCAAATTTTCCTTCCTCAAGATATTTTTTTGTTTTCTTTTTCTCGCGTTCCACGATTGCTTTTTTGTCGGAAACGCTCATTTTATCCCACCCTTCAATGAATTCTTTTAATCCATCATTGGGAAGTTTGGTTTTTTTATCATGTATCAAAGCAGTGACGCAAGGCACATGCTCATCAACTTTTAACATTGCGCGCCCTATGCACCCCAACATTGTTCCGATACAACTTACGGGACGACCATTCTTGCCGAAAAAGCCAACGGCTTCGGAAAATTCAGAATACGACATAGAATAGACGCCATTGTCCCTAAAATTCTCTATCATTTTAGGAATATTAATTTCAGCATGTTCTTTCCATGTTTTAGGTATTTTTGCCATGATAGTTCTCCTCGTTAAGATAAAACAATACGCGCAATTATGCCAACCGCGCGACCGCCGCAAAACGGCGCAATCGTAAAAACCGGCGGGTTGTCGCAGTTTGATTTGTCCGGCATATTATCCGCCTTTTCCGCGCAGGGATACCGGGCCGAATGTCCGCTGGTTTGGCTTTTCGCCCTGCGGCGGATACGGCACTACGCCCCAAACCGAATACTTGCCGGTTTGGACGACAATCGCCAGCATGCGCCCTACCAGCGGCGGCATAAACGCCGCACAAACCGAAACCTGCGGGCGGTTGTAATAATCGCCGAAACCCGATTCGCCGTGTATTAATTGGTTTCGCAACACCCGCACGCGGTGGATGATGTGTTTTAGCGGCAACGCCGGATTGCGCTCTTCCAAACACTTTTCCGCTTCGGTAATTTTTGCGCCTTCGCGCAGCACCCATTCCGCTTTGGTCGGAATGTTGCGGATGTGAAACGACCTCCAATACGAATTGGAAAGATACTGGCTGGCGAATAACGCTTCTACATTGTCGCGCTGTTCGCCGCGCAAAAAATCAATTAAGATTCCGCCTTTGTCGTGCTTGACGAGTTTGTCAATAAAATTGTCAATGCGCTCGTGTTCGCGCTCGTATTCCGGAATGTCGTTTTCCGCCGCGCCGTCTTCCGGCGCCGCCTTCGCTTTTGTTTTGCGCGGCGGCACGGCGTACAGGGAATTTAACGCGATGAGGGCGCAGATTAAACGCGCGTCCGGATTTTTCGCGGTTTCCGCGGCGCGCAGCCAGCTCAATCCGCGCAACGCCCGCTCTTGGTCGTTTTTGTATTTGTTGCGCGGCTGTGCGGCGGCGATGTCGGTTTGCGCCAAGCCGATGCCGGGCAGCAATTTTTGCAAAGCGGAAGCGGAATAAGGCATGTTATTTTAAGTATAACCTTTTTCGGGTTAATTGTTTGTTGCGCCAGACCAAAATCGCCACCAACAGCGAAAAGAGGAACGCCAGCCGAAACTCCGCGCCCAATACATAATCCGACAATTCTTCCGCCGCGCCCAAGCCAAACGCCGCCGCGATAACGCCCGGCAAATTGCCCGCGCCGGCGACAATCACAATCGTAAACGAACGCACCGTATACGGCAGCCCGATATACGGGTGAATGGTAAATGTCATCGCCGCCAGCGCGCCCGCCGCGCCGCATAACGCCGCATTGATGGCAAAAGTCGCCGCATAAACGCGGTCCGTATTAACGCCCATAAGCTTCGCCGCGCGCGCGTTTTGGGCGGTGGCGCGAATGGCGCGCCCGATTTTGCTTTTATGCATAAACAGCACGACCGCCGCCGCAACCGCCGCCGCCGCGCCAAACGCCGCCATGCGAATATACGGCACGATTAAAACATCGTCAAAAAATCCGGCGGAACCGAATCCCGCGTCCGCCACCTGCACATCCGCGCCGAAATACAGATTCATTAACTGCTGAATCATAATGCTGATTCCAAAAGTGGCGAGAATGGAAGTAAATAAATCGCGCTCCACAATCCGCCAAATTACGGTTTTATACAGCGCCCAGCCGAGCACAAACAACAACGCCGCCGCCAACGGCAAGCCAAATAGCGGATGAATATCGTTTTGATAAAGAAAAAAAGCGACATACCCGCCCAAAATCACAAACTCGCCCTGCGCGATATTAATAACTTTCATCACGCCCCAAACAAGCGCCATCCCGTAAGCGGCAAGCGCAAAAAGCGCGCCGATAACGACCCCGTTAATAACCGCCTGCCCCGCCAACCAAGGCGCGGAAATCAAAAGATTAATGTTGTCTATAACAAACATGCCGCGCCGCCGTTTCCCTCCAAAATGCAATGATAAAACATTTTACCATAATCCATGCCATTCCCGCGAAAGCGGAAATGGCATGAGGGGGGCGTTATTCGCCTCGCCGGCTGTCCGCTTTGGCTTTTTGTTTTTGCCATTTTTCGCGCCATAGCCGCATCGCCTCCTCGCTTCGGCGTTGCAGGATTCGGCGGCGCAAATACTCCATGCCTTTGCCGCCTTTTGTCGTGTTGCAATTGCGGCATAGCAATTGTATGTTGTCGTCCGTATCCTGCCCGCCCCGGCTTTTGGCGATGATGTGGTCAAAATCCATCAGGTCAATCGGCACTTCCCTACCTTCGTCGTTTTCGCCGCACGGCGCGGCGCATTTTCCGTTTTGCCGTTTATGCAAACGCGGTTTTAATACTGCGTTATCTGTGCGTTTTGGCAAATCCGCGCGTTTCGGAAAATTCCACAAATGCTCTACTTCGTAAGCGGCAAAATCTAAACGCTGCTCGCCGTCTTTGCGCAAACGGGCGACAATCAAACTTGCCGCCTCTTCGGCAAGGTCAATCCCAATCCATTGCCGCTCCCATTTTTCGGCGGCAAAGCATGTTGTCGCGCAACCGCAAAATGGGTCAAGAATCAAGCCACCTTCATTAGAAGATGCCTTAACAATCCTTTCCAATAGCGCAATCGGTTTTTGCGTTGGATAACCGGTGCTTTCCGTATATGTTTTATTAACAATAGGAAAATCCCAATAATCCGGCGCTAATTTTCCGCCTTCTTTCATGTATGTTCTAGTAACTCGTCCATCGGACAACGAATTAATTTTATATCTGCGGCCGTCTTTATCTATTCTGTTAAACCGCTTAATTGTCGCCGGCGAGAAATCCACGGACACTGGATTAAACACGGTTTCGCGCGACTTCTTTCCATAATATAAAATAATATCATGTTTGCGTTGAAATCCTACCGAGCGGTCAGTGCCGCCCGTGTAATACCAGACAATTTCATTAATAAAATTGCCCTTATTAAAAATCGCGTCCATTAAAAGTTTAACGCCGTGCGACATTACCGGGTCGCAATGGTAATAAATGCCGCCGGTCGGTTTGAGTATCCGGCGCATTTCCGCCAAACGGACTCCCATGTAAATTAAATACGCCTTCCAACTGCCGCCGTTAACCGCATACAAAGCGTCAATCAGCGGCAACGCCGCCGGATATTGCGAAACCAAAGAATACTCTTCGTCCGCATGCGTATCGGACAACGCCCAAGTATCCTTAAAAGACGCTACCGCTTTTTTACCGTCTGCTTCCACGGGATTTTTCCACTGCTTGCCCGAATTGAACGGCGGGTCAAGGTAAATCAAATCCACGGACTCGGAGTCCATGCACCGCAACACGGGCAGGTTGTCGCCTGTATAAACACGGCGAATTCCGGGTTTTACTTTGCGGATTACTATACTTTTTTGCGGCATAATATTTCTCCAATAAAGAAAAACAAAAAAACCGCGCCCCCGCAAACCGGGGGCGCGGCAAATATTAATCTTACCGGTCGCTCCATTTCGGGCGGGGGAGGACGGGTTTTGTTGTCGCCCATTCCGTTGGGGCTACTACTTTGTAATCGGATTCTAATATCTGGCTCATTACCATCGGCTTTGCTATGTTTTTGCCTGTTTCGTCAAATTTGACATTGCCGTAAAAGGTTTGCATTTGCGTTGCCGCAATTGTGTCGCGCAGTTTTTCGGTGTCAAACGAACCCGCGCGGCGGAAGGCGTCCGCCCATACCTGCACCGCCGCCGCCGATTCCGCCGCTTGATACGGCGGCTCGTAATCGTATGCTTCGCGGAAGAGGCGGACGAAATCTTCGCCGCCGCCAAAAACGCCGTCGTCGTCTTTGTAGGTCAGTTGTTTTTGCCACTGCCGCGCGCACAGGGTATATTCCGCGCCGGCGGGGGCTTTGGATTCAATCGCCGCGGAATCGCAATGCGTCATGGCGACCATCGGCACATCTACGCGGAATTGTTCAATTTGCCGCGCGCCGGTCGCCGCGCCTTTGGCGTGTCCGGAAATAAAAAGCCCGTCCGGTTTCGCCGCTTTGGCTTTGTTTAATGTCGCGGACATGTCGTCCAAAGTTTTCGGCAGTTTGTCGTCTATGACAATTTCCATGCCGTGCCGCTCCGCCGCTTCCACGACTCCCAAACGCACATCCTGCGAAAAATTGTCGTTCTCAAACGCGAGGGCGAGTTTCATATCGCCCGGCGTTTTGCCGAGGACGGCGGATTTTTCGGCAAGCAAATCAACCGCGCTCGCCAAATACTGGTCGGCGGAAGTCAGCAACGCAAACAAATAACGGTATCCTTTGGTAAACAAAGAACGCGAAGCGCCGTTGGCTTCAATCATGGGGATTTTATACCGCTCGGTAATCGGCGCGATGGCTTTTGTCAGCCCCGAAGAATAGGGACCGAGCATAAACTGGACGCCGTCCTGTTGTATCAGCCGCTCGGCGAGTTGCGCCGCCCGCGCGGGGGTGGATTCGTCGTCGTAGTAGATGATTTTGATTTGGTAGGATTTGCCCGCAACCGAAACGCCGCCCATTTCGTTGATGCGTTTTGCCGCCAAATCGTAGCCGTTTTTGGTGTGATTGCCGTTGGTGGAATACTTTCCGGAAAGCGAAACCGCCGCGCCCAGCACGATGGTATCCCCTTCTACTTTTGCCAGCGCGGACGCGCCGAAAGTCAGCGCAAACGCAAGCGCCGCGCAAAGAATTTTCTTGCCCCAAAAATAATGTTTCATGGTTTTTTCCTCTGGTTGAAATAAAAACTTGCATGCCGAAAAAACGCGGCAAAAACCGCCCGCCCCGTTTTTTGCATTATAACAGCATCGCCCGCATTAACCGCGCAACGCGCAACCCGCGCGCAACCCACGCACAACCCGCATTTTACGCGCATTCCAGCATGCGGTCTAATGCGGTTTTTGCCGGGACGGCGTCTTGTTCCGGCACTTTGATTTGGTTGACGATTTCGCCGTCTGCGAGGGATTCCAAACACCACGCCAAATGCGGCGGGTCAATCCGCGCCATTGTGCTGCACATGCAAACGAGCGGCGACATAAAGCGGATGGTTTTGCCTTCCGGTTTAAATTCTTCCGCGATGCGCTGGACCAAATTTAATTCCGTGCCGACAAGCCATTTTGTATTCGGCGGCGCGGCGGCGACGGTTTTGATAATATATTCGGTGGAGCCGACATAATCGGACATTTCGCAAACTTCTTCGCAGTTTTCGGGGTGCGAGATGACGAAGCCGTCCGGATTTTTGGCGCGAAAATCGGCGACATGTTCGGGGCGAAACATTTGGTGGACGGAACAAAACCCTTTCCACAAAATAATTTTGGCGCGGCGGATTTCGGCTTCGGAAAGCCCGCCCTGCGGCAGGTCAAAATCCCAAACCGCCATGTCTTCGCGCGCCATGCCGAGCATCCGCGCGCTCCACCGCCCCAAGTGCTGGTCGGGAAAAAACAAAACTTTCGGGCGGCGTTTATAACACCATTCCAACACCGCCCCGGCGTTGCTGGAAGTGCAAACGATGCCTTCGTGCCGCGCGCAAAACGCTTTCAAATCGGCGGCGGAATTGATGTAGGTTACGGGCGTGATTTCTTCGTCCGCGGGCAGGACGGCGGACAATTCGCGCCAGCACCGTTCTACTTTCGCCAAAGACGCCATATCCGCCATTGAACACCCCGCCGCCAAATCGGGGAGCAGGACGGTTTGATTTTCGGCGGTTAAAATATCCGCGACTTCCGCCATAAAATGGACGCCGCAAAAAACGATAAATTCGGAATCGCTTTGCGCCGCCAAGCGCGAAAGCTTGAGCGAATCGCCGGTCAAATCGGCGTGGCAATAAACATCGGCGCGCTGGTAATGATGCGCCAGCAAACAGGCGCGCGCGCCCAGCCGCCGCCGCGCATCGGCAATCCGCCCGCGGCAATCGCCTTCGGACGCCGCCGCAAATTGGGAAAAGTTAATCGCCGCTTCTTGCATGCCTTTGATTATATCTTTTTTCGCCGAATCCGTCAAGTTTTTTTCGGCGAAATTTGCCGCCCCGCTCCGGCGAAAATTTCCGGCATTTTTCGCCGTTTTTTTTCATTTCGTCCGCAAAAATTCCGGCGTTTGGCAAAACGGAAAAGCGGCGGAATTGGTTAAAAAATCCCGCGCAGTTTTTGCCGCCCCGCCCCGCGTTTGCGCCGTTTTAGAAAAGCGCGTTTTACGCCCGCGCCAACAACGCCGAAAACAACGCAAACGAGAGCATCCCGCAAACTAATGTCAAAATAATATTTCCCGTTTTCAACGAAACCGCCGCGGCGATTGCCGCCGCCGCAAGTTTTGCCGCCGTCTCTTCGGGCGGCTCGCCGTTGAGCGGAAACAACAGCGGCGCAAGAAAAGCGGACAAAATCGCCGAAGGCAAAAAACGCAGCCACGCGACAAAACGCGGCGACAGGCGCAATTTTGACGCCGCCAAAAACGGCAGCACGCGCGGCACGATTGTCGCCGCCATGCACAGCAAAATTAAAATTAATATTTCGCCCCGCACTTCCATCAGGTTTTCCTTTCGCGCAATTCGGCGGCAAATTGGCGGTCGCTTTCGTTTGCGCCAAAAACAAAAACGCCGAGCAAGGCGGCGGCGGCGGCGGCGAGAGTCACCGTCGCCGGACCCGGAAAAAGCCACAACCCCAACGCCGCCCCGCCCCCGCCGATAAACGACACCGCCGCCGCCGAATGCGGGCGAGCGTGCGAAGTTATCTGCGGAAACAACAGCGCGAGAAACATCGCCGCCCCGGCGAATTGAATGCCGACAACCGACAAATCCGCCGCGCCGCCAAACAATGCACCCGATACATTTCCCGCCGCCCACGCCAAATACGAAGCCATGTTTAACCCGAGCATCCACGCGCCGCCGGAAAGCATTTTGCCTTTTAACTTCGCCGTTGCCAGCAAAAAAGTTTCATCGGTTAATTGCGCGCCAATCGCGGCGCGCGTTTTTGGCGGCAAATTGCGCGCCTGTTGCGCCAGCGCGGTGGAATATAACAAGTGGCGCAAGTTGATAAAAAACACCGCCGAGACGGTTTCCGCCGCCGCGCCGCGGTATAACTCCGGAAAAACAAATTGCGCCGAACCGGCAAACAACAACAGCGACAACAGCAAAATTTCCGCCGCGGACAATCCGCGGCTTGCGCCCAAAACGCCCGCCGCAAAACCGAGAATTAAATAAACGACGATAATCGGCGCGGCGGTTTTGCCGCCGGCGAAAAAATCTTTTAACATAATATTAACGCCGGCAAACGGCGGGCGCAACATAAAACGGAAAATATGCCGCGCCGCAAACCGCGCAAATTGCAAACGGCAAAACCGCAAACCCAAAAACCGCAAACGGAAAAATCGCCGAAACCCGCGCCGGATTGCCGCCGCGCGGCGCAATATTGCCGCGCAAAAGCGCGGTTCATTCCGGCATTTTATTTTTGATTACGGCGCGGCAAACGGGCGGCAACGCCAGCGAGGCGAATATAATTTTGACCGCATCGCCCGGCAAAAACGGCAGCATGCCGAGTTGCAACAGCGGTTTGTCCCAGCCGATGACCGCGCCCAGCCAAAGCATGCCGCAGGCGTAAATAATGCCGTTGCCGATTAACATCGCGAGCGCGACCCGCATTATATTTTTGTCCCATCCTTTTTGCGCCAGCGCGCCGCACGCCGCCGCCGCCAAAGCAAACCCCGCCAAATAACCGCCGGTCGGTCCCGCCATATACGCCAAGCCGATTCCTTTTTCGGGCGTTCCGGCAAAAACCGGCAGCCCGGCGGCGCCGGCGACGAGATATAACAACACGGTCGCCGCGCCCAATTTCGCCCCGAATGCCATGCCAAAAAGCAGGACAAACATCGTTTGCAAAGTCAGCGGCACCGGATAAAACGGGATTTGGATTTTCGCCGAAACGGCGAGCGCCGCCGCGCCGCAAACGGCAAACGCCGCGGCGCGCAAGCGCGGTTTTTCGCGCCCGGCGGCGGGCCAAAGCGATTCGGCGAGGACGGCATGGTTTGCGTTTGTCATGGTAATTCTCCTTTGCGTTGCAGGCGAAAAAATGTTGCGAAAAAAAGTATACCACAATTCCGCCCCGCGCAAAACTCCCGCTAATTGAACCCCGCCCCCTTTTTGGCATTAATGCCCGAAATGGGAATCAACCACCGGATGATGCGCGAAGAGCCGCCCGCCATAAACCCGCCGGTGGAGTAGTAGGCGGGGAGTTATTTTTTTGCTAAATATGCTATTCCCACAACTAAACAGCCAGCAATAAGCGCGTTTCTCGCGGGATTATCTTCTTCTGGCGTAAGCATTGCAATCAATGCCGCCGCTCCACCCGCCATTTTTAGCGCTTTGCTATCGGCTTTTAATGCAATCCCAACACCCAACGCTGTCGTTAAGTATTTTTGCACTTGCTTGCTTTCCTTTTTCATCCCGCAAATCACGCGCACAAAATGCTCGCAATTTTCGGAAAACAACTGGTAAGGCACGCCAAGATATTGCCGGGCTAATTGGAGCGCCATATCCCTGTTTTGCGGCTTAATTTTAGAGCTCACTAAAACATCACGGCCGCCCGAAAATTTTTTAATCGTTGTTTTTACAACTTTTCGGAGCTCCTTGGAATTGTGAATCACCGAGTTTGCCCCGACATACACGCCGTAATGCATAAATCCCGGAAATTTGACCACAAGAACATCGCCTATGGAATATTTCATAATAAGTCCTCCTTTTGAGATATTTACCCAAATTATACAAAAACATATTTTCATTGTCAACCCCCCCATGTCATTCCCGCGCAGGCGGGAATCCAGACCAGCGGCGGTAGCCGCTTGTACGGGGCGGGCGGCAAAAATTCCGCTTCGCGGAAGGGCTGGATTCCCGCCTGCGCGGGAATGACATGAAAGGGGGAATCCGCGCCCTATTCCCCCGCGGGCGGGATTCCGGAATCCATTAAGGGAGTCGGGGATTTATACGCCCAACCCGCCTTAAAATCGTTTGCTTTTGCCAAATCAATCAGCGGCGGGATAAACATTTTATACGCGCCGTAAAGTTTTTCCCTATCCGTAATATCGCTAAACGGCAATTTTAAATCGGCGACATACGATTCTACGAGGTCTTTTCCTTTTCCGGGAAAATGTTGCATACGAATTACAAGGGCGGCATGGTGCGCTTCCGCAAGTCCGCGCAGATACCGCCCGTCCGGTAAATTGTCGCTTTTGCTGGAATTGGCGGACGGCAAGGCGGGAATTAGATTCCACATATTATCATGCCCAACAAAACTCCACGGCACATAGTGGTCAAGCGCAAAACCGCCGCGCTGTAATTTTTTACCGCTGTATATGCAATGCACGCGCTCTTTTTCCATAACCAAATCCCAAAACTTGCGCTGGTTTTTCAAACGCCGGACATTGTCGCCGTCATCGGCGATTTTATTAATAATCGCGGGAATGTTCGGGTTGCGCGATTGTAAAAAACGGGCAAAATGCCACAAACACCAACCGCGGATAACTTCCGCATTGCGGGTAAAATATTCCGTCCACAACGGATGCATAATTATGCCCGTATTATTCGCCGTAAAAGTATACGGCGGCGGCGCGGATTGTTTGGATTTTTTGGCAACCGCCGCCGCAATTGCTTGGTTAATTGCGTTTTGGTTTCGGGCAAGACCGCCCGCCCCTTTTGTTTCGCTTTCAACAAAAGGGCGAAGCCATCTAAACGGCACATAATCGCAAAACTCCGCGCATTTTTTCGTAAATGCGGGCGTGTCGGGAAAAGAATCCGCCCCGCCAAAATCCCACATACCCGCGCCGTCCTGTTCCAGCGCCGCCGCATATTTTTTAATTTTGTCGTTCTTGCCAAGCAACAACTTAAACCGAAAAACGGGCGCTTTAGCATGTTTCAGCGCAATATAAAATATTTCGCCAAATAAAATCCGCGAATCGCCGCAATCGCCCCGCTTTTCTACAATTTCCAGCAACGCAAGCAACCAGAGAAATTTATAAGAAGCGTCCGTATGCGCAAGCGTTTTGGAAAAAGCGGCGGTGTCAATTCCCGCATGCCGGGGAATGGGCGGCGGAGTCATGCGTTAAACGGCGTAGCCGATTCCATGATTAACCCAATTTTAGTATTTATCATTTTAAGCAATCGCCGGCACGCCTACCATTTTCAGCAGCGCGTTGCGGCAGGCGTATTGCTCTTCGTCAACGCGCCAAATCTCGTCAATAACCTTTTCTTCAATCAAGGATAATATTTTCTTTC
>JBPCWY010000086.1:0-4858 GCA_051009035.1 Gammaproteobacteria bacterium | reverse complement strand
GTTTGAGCGGCGCTTCGTTTGGCGCAAGCATGGCAAGCATCGCCGCGGCGGTGCCGCCGCTGTATGCAACGGCGGCGCGCACAATTCCGGCGGAAACAAGCCGCGCCGTTTCCGCGTCCGGTTTTGGCGGCAGGCGGCGATAAACGGCGACGGCGGAAATATCCGCGCCGCGCTTTTGCAAAATGCGGCATAAATGCGGCGACAACGAATCCGCATCGCCGCCGCTGACGCCGCCGACAACCGCAATTTTTTTGCCGCGCACTTTCGCCGCTTGCAGCTGCGGCAAACGCAACAACGCTTCGCTGTCGCCGGCGGGGGCGGGTTGCGCGGCAAGCGCGGGGATACCGGCAATCGCCGCAAAAGTCGCCGGCCCTACCGCCAACGCGGGCAACGATGCGGCGGCGGGCAAGTGCGGGCGGCAGCGGTCCGCCGCTTCTTCGCTGACAAAAACGGCGAGGTCAAAATGTTGCGGGCGGGCGAAAAAAAGTTTGCGCGCGGCGGAATCTTTCGCCGCGGCAATCCGCATCGCCGGTTTAACCAAAGGCGTCAATTCCAAATTCCGCAACTCCCGCGCCAAAGCGGCGGCGCGGCGGCGCGGACGCCCCACCCAAACAACGGCATGTTTTTTCATTTTAACCGCGCCCCCAAATTATCCCCGCGCATAAAATTTCCCGCTTGTAAAAAACGCCGCGCAGTTTCCTCCGTGCAATTTGCCGCGCAAGTTTCGCAAAAAAGAAAACTTGCGAACGGCAGCGCTTTATAAAACTTAACCGCAAGTTTTGTTTTAATCATTTTCCGCGCCTTTCCCCCGCGCGAAAGTTTGCCGCGGCAAAAAACGCCGCGCAGTTTCCCCCGCGCCGCTTGCCGCGCAAATTTTACAAAAAAAGAAAAATGCAAACAACAATTTTTCATAAAACTCAATGGCAGATTTCATCTTAATTATTTCCCGCACCTTTCCCCCGCGCGAAAGTTTGCGGCGGCAAAAAACACCGCGCAGTTTCGCACGCTGCCTGCCGCGCAAGTTTTGCAACAAACAAAACTTGCAAACGGCGGCGCTTTATAAAACTTAACCGCAAGTTTCATTTTAATAATATCTCCGCGGCTTTGCGTCCGGCGGCTTCGGGTTCTTCGCGCGGCGCGGTTGTTTGCGTTTGGCGAAAATGTCCGCCGCCTGCATAAAACGCCGATAACCGGATTTCATCGCCGCAAACTTCGGCGTGCGCGCCCAGCGGCGTGTGGCAGTCGCCGCCCGCCGCCGCGGCAAACGCGCGCTCGGCGGCGGCGCGCGCCATGCAAACCGGGTCGGATAGTCGCGCCAGCAACGCGGTTAACTCCCGCCGCGAAGCCAAACACTCCGCCGCCAAAACGCCCTGCCCGGGCGCGGGAATAAATTGCGCCGCAGGCAACAATTCATAACGCTCTTCCCATAAATTTAACCGGCGCAAACCCGCCGCGGCGAGCAGCAAACCGCCGCATGCGCCGCTTTGCATTTGCGCGATGCGGCGCTGCACATTGCCGCGCACCGGCGCAATAGTTAGATGCGGAAAATATTCGCGCAACAACGCGGCGCGGCGCGGGCTGGAAGTGCCGACCGCCGCGCCCGCCGGCATCTCGCGCAGGGCGCGGTATTGTTCGGAAACAAAAACATCGCGCGCGTCTTCGGCAAACCCGGCGGCGGGCGCGCAAAACTCCGCCGCGCCGCGCGCCGCCATGTCTTTTAAAGAATGCACCGCAATGTCCGCTTCGCCGGCAACGAGCGCGCTTTGCAATTTTTTGACGAACAATTCTTTGCCGCCAATATCGGCGAGCGGGCGGTTAATAATTTCATCGCCCAAAGTGGAAAAAGTTTTAATCGCCGCATCCGCGCCGCGTTTGGCGAGGGCGGCGGCGACAATTTCGGCTTGCCGGACGGCGAGCGGGCTTTGGCGGGCGGCGATAATAACGGGCGGCATGCGCGGCGAATTAATCCCAATACCGCGCCGCCAAAAACGCCGCAACCGCCGCGCCCAAAACAAGCGCGGCGGTTTTCCAACGGCGCGCGCGGTTTTCGGCGCGCGCCAATTCTTCGCGCGGCGGCGTTTGCGCGCGGCGCAAAACCAAACGCGCGGCGCGCGGCAAATCGTGCAACACCGCAAGCCAATCCGGCGCCTGCCGCCGCAAAGTGCGAAACGCGCGGCGCGGGCTGTATTGCCGTTTCGCCCACGATTCCAAAAACGGTTTTGCCGTGTCCCATAAATTAATGTCCGGGTCCAGCGAACGCCCCATGCCTTCTACATTAAAAAGCGTTTTTTGCAAAAGCAATAATTGCGGCTGGACTTCTACTTCGTATTTGCGCGCGACTTGAAACATTTGCAATAACAACCGCCCGAACGAAATTTCTTTGAGCGGTTTGGCGAATACCGGCTCGCATACCGCGCGGATGTCGCTGGCGAACAAATCCACCGGCGTGCCGGGCGGCGTCCAGCCGGCGTCCAAGTGCATTTGCGCCACGGCGTAATAATCGCGGTTAAAAAAAGCGATAAAATTGCGCGCTAAATATTCTTTGTCAAACTCGTTCAAGCTTCCGATAATGCCGTAATCCAAAAGCGCAAAACGCCCTTTGCCGTCCACATGCACATTGCCCGGATGCATGTCGGCGTGAAATAAACTGTCGCGGAATACCTGCGTAAAAAACAAATCAATGCCGTTTTTGGCGAGCGCCGGCAAATCAACGCCGGCGGCTTGCAGCGCGGCGCGGTCGGAAATCGGCGCGCCGCGCAAATATTCCATCACCATCACCGTGTCGCGGCAATATTCCCAATGCACTTCCGGCACCGAAACCAGCGGCGAATCGGCGAGGTTGCGTTTCATTTGCGCGCAATTCGCCGCCTCGCGCAACAAGTGCGTTTCGTTATCCAAGTGGCGGGCGAATTCGCCGACAACCGCGGTCGGGCGCAGCCGCTTTCCGTCTTTGACCGTCCGCTCCAAAACCGCGGCAAAAGTTCCCATTAAATCCAAATCGTTGCGGATGCGCGCCAACACGCCCGGGCGCAATATTTTAACCGCAACTTCCGCGCCGGTTGCCGCCAACACCGCCCGATGCACTTGCGCTACGGACGCGCTTCCCGCCGGTTGTTCGTCAAACTCGCGGAATATTTCTTCCAGCGGGCGGCGGTAGGCGGATTGCAATGCGGCGCGGATTTGTTTCGGCGGCTGCGGCGGGACGCGGTCTTGCAAGTGCGCCAATTCCGCCGCATATTGCGGCGGCAGCAAATCGGGGCGGGTGGAAAGCAATTGCCCGAACTTTACAAAAATCGGGCCGAGATATTCCAATGCGCGGCGCAGGCGGATTTCGGGCGGCGTTTTGCCGCGCGCCGGAAACAGCCGCCGCCAAGCGCGCGCCCACAGATACGGCAGCGCCGAAAAAACAATGTCGTCCAGCCGAAACCGCCAAACAACGACAATGATAGTCAGCGCGCGCCGCATGGTTGCGTAATATTACCACCCTTTGCCGCATTTTACGGCGGCGCGAAAAATACGGGCGGCGGCGCAAAAAACGCGCCGCGTTTGCAGAAAACGGCGCGCGCGGAAATATAACGCGGTTTATTCCCCGCGCCGCAATATTTTTTTAATGAAAACCGCGCTTTTATCTTCGCGCTTTTGCGGCGGCGGGCGGGGGAAAATTGCGGCGGAAAATTTTCGCGCGCCGCATGCGGCAAACTGCGGGAAAAATTCGCTACAATGCATTTTGCGATGATTGCGCATCCAAATTTTGACCCCGTCGCGTTTCGCGTTTTGGACTGGCCGGTTCACTGGTACGGCATTATGTGGCTGTGCGCGTTTCTTGCCGCCGGTTTTGCCGCCAAACGGCTCGCCGCCAAACCCGCTTTTGCCGGCGCGCCCGTCCCGGCGGAAGAATTGCTGACCGCCGGAATCATCGGCGCGCTGCTCGGCGGGCGTTTGGGCTACGCGCTGTTTTACGATTTCGCCGTCTACGCCGCCGAACCGCTGCGCGTTTTGCAAATCTGGCGGGGCGGCATGTCTTTTCACGGCGGATTGTTGGGAGTCGCCGCCGCGCTTTTTTGGCTGGCGCGAAAAAACCGCCTGCCTTTTTTGCGGATTACCGATTTTGCCGCCGCGCTCGCCCCGCCCGGTTTGGGCATGGGGCGCATCGGCAATTTTATTAACGGCGAATTACCCGGACGCGCCGCATCGCCCGATTTGCCGTGGGCGATGATTTTTCCCGGAGACGACATCGCGCGCCATCCTTCGCCGTTATACCAGGCGTTTTTGGAAGGCGTCGCGTTAGGCGCATTAATGTGGATGATGGCATCGCGCAAACCGCGCTCGCCGGGTTTTTTATCCGCCGTATTTTTACTCGGCTACGCCGCCTGCCGCCTGTTTTCGGAATTATTCCGCCAGCCCGACCCGCACTTGGGATTATTAGCCGGCGGTTTTTCCATGGGACAATGGTTATCCCTGCCGATGTTTCTACTCGGCGCGGGATTATTATTGCGCGAAAAATTGCGGCGCAAATAAAAGAAAGCAAAGACGGCGCGATTGTAAGAGTTAGACGGCGGGCGGGCTTGGGTTTTTTTGTGGATTTTGCGGCGGGGGTATTGACAAGGGCGAATTTATAGTGTAGAATGAGCGTTGCTATAGTTTTAACCGTTGCCCCCCTTGCCGGGGGTGTCGTCCGATACAATGCCTCCGGGGAAAGGGCGGCAGTATCTTCACAGCGTGTTGAAACTATAGCAACGCCCGGCGTATTTCGCCGATTTTTTTTGCTATGAAAAACCGCCATGAAAAAAGTTGTTGTTGTTTTGCCGTCTTTGATTGCTTTTTCTTTTCAATTTTCTTTCGCTACGCTTATGTTTTT